>NZ_JCBAJO010000008.1:0-62201 GCF_059772245.1 Cupriavidus sp. R6-3 | reverse complement strand
GCCAGCCAGGCCTGCACCGCCTCGTAGTCGTTGTCCGCGGTCAAGGTGCACGTCGCGCGCGGGGCGCGAAAGCGCCCTTCGGAGCCGTCGACCTGATGGGGCAAGCGTAGTTGCTCCCACGGCACGACGCTGCTGCGCCGCTCCTGCACGATCAGCGCGCGGGCCCGCTCGGTCAGCTCAGGATGCGCGGCGAAGAACGCCTCGATCTGTCTGGCACCGGTAGCGCCCAGCCCGGGGATGGTTGCCCACCAGCGTCGACGCCTGGGCACGCGCACCGTCAGCGCCGCCAGCGTCTCGATGCCGTGGGCGCGCAAGGCAGCGACGGCGCGAGCCGGCAGCCAGCGACTGATGTCGTCGGTGATCGCTGGCTGTGGCGTGGGCAGCGTGCGCAAGACCTCAATAGCACGGTCGGCCGCCCTGCCCTGCGCCACCCGCGCCGACGCCGGTATCTCGAACAACGCGGCCAGATCGTCGCGGCCGCGCTCGCGTGCCAGCGAGGCGAGCCGGCGGCGAATGCGGCCCAGCACGGCGCGCGAGGATTGGCCGCGCGCCCTCTCCTCTCCCAGGTATTGCGCCACGGCTTGCCGGGAGCTGAGGCCGGCATGCCAGGCACGCAGCGCGGCCAGGGAGGCGGCATCGGGGAATGCCGTGGAAGCATCGGCGGAGGCCGTATCCATACCCGTGCTGGCGGCAGATGCGGAGTTCGGTAGGGTCAGGCGCGATTTCATGGGCGCCAGTTTAGCGCACCGAAATGGCTATTATGATAAGCATACTGTGCCGTTCGTATTTTGGCGAGAATGGCTCGGAGCCCCGCTAGGCTCTACAAACCTTGACCGTCTTGTAGAACATTGATGACGCCCACCGGGGAACGTCTATCGAACTCGGCCATCGCAATGCGGCATTGGTAACGCCTGTAATGATCTCTACACAGTTGTAGAACACGCTACGAAGGCCTACGCTTGCAGCGATGACATACCTCGCTGCTCCCTGGCTCCTCCTTCTCGTTACGCTGCCCGCTGGCAGCACCACCGCTCGCATGCGGTTATGGCGCGCCGTGAATGCGCTTGGCTGCGCCACGCTGCGCGATGGCGCCTACTTGCTTCCTGCGTCCCCCGAACGCGCCGAGCGGCTGAACCTGTTGGCCACGGATGTGCGTCGTCACCAGGGAGAGGCTTGGCTCTTGGCTGTCAGCGCCGATGGGGAGCAGGAGCGCGCCTTTGCACTGTTGTTCGACCGCTCGCCGGACTACGCCCAGTTGCAGGCGGACATCGATCAAAGCGGCGCCGCTCTTGCGCAAAGCAATGCCGCCGAAGTCCGGCGCTTGCTTGACCGTTACCAACGCGCCATCAACGCCATTCGTGCCGTCGACTTTTTTCCCAACGACGCGTCCAACCGAGTGTCCGCGAGCTGGGACGCATTTCAGCGCGGGGCCGGTCGGGTTCTCTCGCCAGGTGAGCCGCACGCGGCGGACATGGGCATCGTTCCCAGGGATCCCGCCCAGTACCAGGGACGCCGCTGGGCAACACGGCGACATATTTGGATTGACCGCATCGCCTGCGCCTGGCTGATTCAGCGCTTCATTGATCCGCACGCGACATTCCTCTGGCTTGCTGATCCGCAGGCGTGTCCCGATGACGCGCTTGGATTCGATTTCGACGGTGCCGCTTTCACGCACGTGGGCCAGCGCGTCAGTTTCGAGGTGTTGTTGGCCAGCTTTGGGCTGGAGGAAGACCGCGCCCTTGCCCGCATCGCCGCGATCGTCCATGCCCTGGATGTCGGCGGGGACCCGCCCGCGGAGGCCGCCGGTCTCGAAGCGATGCTGTCAGGGCTGCGGCAGACCGCTCGGGACGACGACCAATTGCTCGCCGAAGGCATACCGGTTCTGAGCGCGTTGCATCGTCATTTCAGCACCCGGCCCAAGCGCTGATCTCTCACTTACCTATGCACCAATGAAAGCCGATCGCACTACCGTTCCGTCCCCCTCAGGGGGGTCTTACACCCTGTGGCAACTGGTGGCGTACATGCTGCGCCTGGGCACCCTGGGCTTTGGCGGCCCCGTGGCGTTGGCTGGCTATATGCATCGCGACCTTGTCGAGTCGCGCAACTGGTTCACCGAGGCCGACTACAAGGAAGGACTGGCCCTGGCCCAATTGGCGCCCGGCCCGCTGGCAGCACAGCTTGCCATCTATCTCGGTTTTGTCCACTACCGTATTGCCGGCGCGACCCTGGTCGGCATCGCCTTTGTGCTTCCGTCCTTCCTCATGGTGTTGGCGCTGGGTTGGGCATACGTGCGCTTTGGCGGCCTGACGTGGATGCAGTCGGTCTTCTACGGCGTGGGTGCCGCGGTGATCGGAATTATCGCGATCAGTGCGTACAAGCTGACGCGCAAGAGTGTTGGCGGTGACCCCTTGCTCTGGACCATCTATGCCGTCCTGGTCGCGGTCACCATCATCACGGAATCAGAGATCGCGTGGCTGTTCATTGCCGCCGGCGTCCTCGTGTGGTTCTGGCGCGCGCCGCCGAAGTGGTTCAAACAAGGTGGCATGCCGATCGCTGCTGCGTGGCAAATTGCGCCGGGCTCGGGAATTTTGACCAACTTCGATTTGCCGTTGCTGACGCAGATTGGGTTGTTCTTTGCCAAGGCTGGCGCCTTCGTCTTCGGCTCGGGCCTTGCCATCGTTCCGTTCCTGTACGGCGGCGTCGTGACCGAGCATCAATGGCTCAACGAAAAGCAGTTCGTCGATGCGGTAGCGGTGGCGATGATTACGCCGGGTCCCGTCGTCATCACGGTGGGCTTTATCGGCTATCTGGTGGCTGGGCTTCCCGGGGCCATCGTCGCTTCGTTGGCCACCTTCCTGCCGTGCTATCTGTTCACCGTGATTCCGGCGCCCTACTTCAAGAAGTACGGGAAGCTGCCTGCCATTGTCGCCTTCGTGGACGGCGTGACAGCCGCCGCAGTCGGGGCCATCACGGGCGCCGTCGTTGTGCTGGCTAAACGTTCCATTATCGATGCACCCACACTGGTGTTGGCGATCGTGACCGTGCTGCTGCTTTGGCGATTCAAGAAGTTGCCGGAACCGGCGATTGTCGCTGGCGCCGCGGCAGTGGGTCTCCTGGTGTATCCGCTGCTGCGGTCCTGAAACCCTGATGCGGGCGGCCAGGCACCCGTACCCATGAGGAGACGACCATGAAATGGGTCACCCGCGAAAGGCCAAAGATCGACCGCATTGCCTGTCCTTGGCTGATCGCCCGCTATATCGATGAGACGCCTGAGTTTTTGTATGTGCCGCCGGCCGACGTATTGGCTGTTGCACAAAGCACTGGCGCCGTTCCATATGATGTGCCCGATGTGGAGTTGTCGCATGTCGGCGACCATTGCAGCTTCGATGCCTTTCTCGATAAGTACGGATTAGCCGAGCCGGCCCTGCAGCAGCTTGCCGCCATCGTGCGTGGCGCGGACACATCGAGGCTGGACCTCACGCCACAGTCGGCGGGACTTTATGCCATCTCGCTCGGTTTATCGCGGCGCTTTGCCGACGATCACGAGATGCTTCGCCATGGCATGGTTCTCTACGATGCGCTGTACGCCTGGTGCAGGGATTGCCAATCGGAGACGCACAACTGGCCACCAGCGCAACGCATCTGAACGCAGCAGCTGGCAGCCTGCTGCGAGATCAATGGCAATGTCGAATGCCAGTCTTGTGGTCCATATGGCAGCCATTTCGATCGGTGCCGCCGCTATGCGACCACGCCGCAGTAGACGCGAAACCGAGGACCGCAAAGATAAGAACAATGGCGCTGCGCAGCATGATGTCTCCGTCCGTCTAGTGTTGATTTGACGGTAAGGTAGCACCGAAGACGCATTTGGCCATCCCTTCGCAAGGAGGGATGGCCACCTCCTCAAGCGCGGAGGCTTACTTCACCGCGAACCTGACGGTTACGGTTTTGCCATCGGCAAAGGCGACATTTGCCACCACCTTCGCACCGGGAGCCACGGCGATTTGTTCGGCGCCCACCAGCACATTTCCTTCCGCGGGCTTGAGCGCCGTCTCGCTCTTCTTGCTGCCATTGAGCACCGTCAGCTTGCCGCTCGCGCCCGCGACCGACTTCTTCTGGTCATGGTCGTCCACGTACAGGCTGACGTTGCCGTCCTTTGCCACCAGTTCGAACTGCATATCGCTCGCCGTCTGCACGACGCCGCCGTACTGCGCCGGCTTAGCGCCGTGCGCCATCGCCGTGCCCGAGATCGAGATGCAGATTGCGGCCAGCGCCGCGGCAATGCGTTGGTTCATAGTCCACTCCAAAAAACAGTGGGCGGCTCGAGGGCGCCGCCCTGACCCATTTCAATAGGCGTGCGTGCCGGCTTGGCCGGCGAGTTCTTCGATGGATTCACGCCCGAACAGCCATACCGCCAGCGGCGTCAGCACGGTGTCCAGCAAGGTCGAGCTGACCAGCCCCCCGAAGATCACGACGGCCACCGGATGCAAGATCTCCTTGCCGGGCGCATCGGCCGCCACCAATAGCGGCGTCAGAGCGAATGCCGCCACGAGAGCGGTCATGAGCACCGGGGTCAGACGCTCCAGCGAGCCTCTGACGATCATCGGCATGCCGAACGACTCCCCTTCGAGCCGGCAAAGATTGATGTAATGGCTGACCTTGAGAATGCCATTGCGCGTCGCGATGCCGGTCAGCGTGATGAAACCGACCATCGATGCGACGGACAACGTCAGGCCCGCGGCCCACATCGCAATGACGCTGCCAATCAGCGCGAAAGGTATGTTGGCCATGATGATCAGCGTCAGCCGATGCGCGCGATATCGGGAATACAACACCAGGTAGATCAACGCCAATGACATGACGGCCAGGAGAGCAATCAGCTGCGTAGCCAGCTCCTGCGCCTGGAATTGCCCCTCGATGCTGACGAAGTACCCGCCCGGCAGACTGGACTGCGCGACCGCGCCCCGTACTCCGGCGATGATGCGGCCCATGTCGGAGCCGTCGGTATTGGCGTAGACGACGATTCGTCGCCGGCCATTTTCCCGGCCGATCTGATTGGGGCCATCGCCCTCTTCCACCGATGCGATGGCGGCCAGCGGCACGGGCCCGCGTGGCGACTGGATCATGATGCGCGCCAGATCCTGTGGCGTGCGCTGCGTTTCGGCCAGCCGCACAACGAGATCATGACGTCTCACGCCCTCGATAACCTGGGATGCCCGTGCGCCTTCGGAGAGCGTCTGCATGGCGCCCAGCGCATCGCCGGGCGTGATGCCATACTGCGCGGCCTTTCGATAATCCAGGCGCACGTTCACCTGTGGAATCAATACCTGTCTCTCGACCGTGATGTCGACCAGGCCGGGCACCTGCGCCAGGCGACCGCGGACGGATTCCGCCAAGCCCCGCAGGGTATCGAGGTCGTCGCCGTAGATCTTCAGGGCGATCTGCGCCCGCACGCCCGACAGCAGATGGTCCAGGCGATGAGAGATCGGCTGCCCGATGGCGACGGATGCAGGCAGCGAGGAGAGTTGTGCGCGGATGGCGGCCATGACTTCCTCGCGGCTGCGATCGGAACGCTTCAGGTCGACATCGATCTCGGACGAATGCACCCCTTCGGCATGCTCGTCGAGCTCCGCGCGGCCAGTACGGCGGCCCACCTGCGTGACTTCCGGTACCTGGCGAATCAGCGATTCGGCCAAGGCGCCCATGCGGTTCGCCTCCGTCAGCGATGTGCCCGGATTGAACATCAGGGACATGACCAGCGAGCCCTCGTTGAAAGCCGGCAGGAAGGCCCGCGGAAGCCACGGTATCGATGCCGCCGCGATAAGCGCGGCGATCCCGGCGCCAGCGAGAATGACCCGGGCACGCGGAAACGACCAGTTCAGCACGCGCGTATCGACCCGCTTGAGCCATCGCACCAAGGGACTATCGGGATGGTCCAGGCGCTTCATGCCGGGAAGCAGGTAGTAGGACAGCACCGGTGTGACGGTCATCGACACCAGCATCGACGCAAGGATGGACACGATATAGGCCACGCCCAATGGCGCGAACAACCGGCCCTCGATGCCTGGTAGCGCAAACAGCGGCACGAACACCAGGACGACGATCAACGTGGCATAGACGATGCCCGAGCGCACCTCCACGGACGCGCGCCAGATCGTCTCCAGTACCGCAGGCGCCTCCGTCATGGTCTTGCGCTGCTTGAGCCGGCGCAGGATGTTCTCCACATCGACCACCGCATCGTCGACCAATTCGCCAATGGCGATGGCCAAGCCCCCCAGCGTCATCACGTTGATCGACTGGCCCAACACGTGAAAGGCCAGCGCCGTCACGGCCAGGGACAGCGGAATGGCGATCAGAGAAATGGCGGTCGTGCGAGCACTGAGCAGGAAGGCAAAGAGGATGATCGCGACCATGATGGCGCCGTCGCGCAGTGCCTCAACCACATTACCGATGGAAGCCTCGATGAAATCCGCTTGCCGGAACAGCACGCGCGGCGCTTCCAGGCCCTTGGGCATGCCCTGCTTGAGCTCGGCCAGCGCCGCTTCCAGTTCGCGTGTCAGCTTGACGGTATCGGCGTCCGGTTGCTTTTGCACACTGACAATAACGGCCGGCTTGCCGTTGAACCCGGCGTCGCCGCGTTTGACCGCGGGGGCATGGCGCACACTGGCGACCTGCTGGAGCAGCACCGGGGCACCATCGCGATATGCGACGGCCAGCCCGCCGAGATCATCCAGGCGCGTCGTACGGCCCAGGTTGCGAATCAGATATTCCCGGCCGTTCAGGTCGATGAAGCCGCCACTGCTGTTGCTGGCGAAGTCCCGCAGCGCGTCGGACAACTGGCCGAGCGAGATACCGAACTGCGCCATCCGTGCAGTGTCCGGTTCAACCCGAAGCTGACGGACTTCGCCGCCAATGGGAATCACCTGTGATACGCCCGGCACCGACAGCAGCCGCGGGCGCAGAACGAAATCGGCGTACTCGCGTGCCACCATCGGGCTGACGCTCTGAGCGTCGATCGGCAAGGCGATGAGCATGATCTCGCCCATGATGGACGAAACCGGCCCCATGATGGGCGTCAGTCCACCGGGCAATTGCTCCCGCACCAGCGCCAGGCGCTCCGACACCAATTGCCGGTTGCGATAGACGTCGCTCCCCCAATCGAATTCGGCATAGACAATCGACAGTCCCACGCCGGAGACCGAACGCACTCGCGTCACGCCAGGCATGCCATTGAGCGCGGTTTCGATGGGAAAGGACACCAGCAACTCGACCTCCTGGGGCGCCATGCCGCCTGCCTCCGTGATCACCGTCACCAGGGGCTTGTTGAGGTCCGGAAACACATCCACGGGCGTACGCCAGGCCGTCATGGCCCCGAACGCCATCAAAATCGTAGCCAGGGCCAGCACCACCAGCCGGTTGCCGAGGCTGGCACGAACTATCCAGTTGAACATGCCCGCCCCTACCGAATCTGGTTGATCAACGAGGCACCGCTGACCACCACGCGGTTCTCGGGGGACAGACCGTCAACCACGACGACATTGCGCGCATCCAGGACACGTACCTGGACGGGCTGTGCGATAAAGCGCTGGGTCCCGGACTTGATCCAGACACTGGTCTCATTGTTCTGCCCGCGGACCACCGCTTCGCTTGGCAGCACAATTCCCTTCACCGTGTCGGTCAGGTGCGCAACGACGGTCACGGGTTGCCCGACCGCAAGAGGGAGCGACGTCTGGCCGGCAAGCCGGAACGTCAGCGGTACCGCGCCGTTGCGCAAGCTGCGGCCCGCGCCGACAAACTGCAACGCCCCGCCCTGCACGTTTGCCAGGGCTCCATCCCGGATCCGGCCAGCGAGCGAGGCGTCGGCGCTCTGGGCCTCCACCATCAAGCGGGTCGGGTCGACGATTTCATACAAGACGTCATCACTTGCGGCGACTTGACCTGCGACGACGTTGGCCGAGGCGACAATGCCGCTCGCCGGCGCGCGCAGCGCATCGGTCTGATGCAGGCTGGTTCCCACGGCGGCGCGCTGACCGGACAGGCTCTGGACTTCGGCGCGTGCAGCTTCGATGTCCTTGCGGGGGATGCTGTCCTGCAGCGACTCCAGCCGCTGCAGGCGCTGTTGCGCGAGCTTCAAATTCGCGCTCAGGTTTGCCAGTTGAGCTTGCTGATTGCCGATGTCGAAAGGTTCGTTCTTGTGCCGCAACACCGCCATGACGTCGCCCTTTCGCACACGCTGGCCCAGCACAGGGAATCCGCCCGGCGGCGCCTCAAGCCAGCCGGGGTGTCCGGCCTGCAAGCGGCCACCCGCGTTCGGGTCCATCACCACAGTCGCATTGAGCTCCAGCGACACAGGATGCTCGCCAGCTTGCGGCATGATGGTACGAATGGCCATCCGGCGCTGCGCCAGCTTGGGCACCTGCACGCTGCCATCAGGAAGCCGCGCGAGCCCGGCCGCTGCAGTTGGCGCGGGTCCGTCAAGATGCTCGCCGTCGGGACCATGGGCGCCCGGAGCGGCCCAGGCGGGAACGATGGCGCTGAATTGGGCCGCGGCGGCGGCCACCAGCAGCGCCCGGCAGAATGTCGTGTTTTTCATGTGATGTCGGCCTATCGGTTCATCGCGCCAGTCCGACGGCGATACCGGCGGATCATGACGAACAGCCCCAGTGCGAGGACCACTGCGATCGCAGCGCCGGCCCAGGGCTTCCAGGCAACGTGGTCGTGGCCGTGTTCGTCGCCACCAACGGTGATACGCCCCTCGATCAGATCGGATTCGGCGCCGGCAACCAGCGTAAAGACGAGCGCATGCTGCCCCGGTGCCTGCAGCGCCTTCAGCAGTGCCGCATCGGTGAAGGAAAAGTCCCCCAAATCGGCATGCAGCTTGGCCTGCGCCTTGATTTCCCCTAGCTCGACCTCTAGCGTGCCTGCTGTCACTGGCTCGTTGGTCGCATAGCGATCGACGAGTATGGATAACTCATCGTCGTAGAGCGTCCCGACTAGCTCGAACGCTTCGGTGTTTGCTTCGATGGTCGGCCTTGTGGTCCCGGCCGAAGTTGCGGCCGGGGCGTCAAGATGTTCGCCACTTGGGCCGTGCGCGCCGGGGGCTGCGTATCCAAGGCCGCATCCGAACAGCAGCACAAGCGCGATGAGGCAACGATTCATGGCAATACTCCCAGAGCCTGATTGAGATTGGCGATGGCAGCGCCGCGCCGCGCGCGCTGTCGCGCTGCGTCGGCTTCGGCTTCCAGCGCCTGGTTTTGTGCGCGCAATACCTCGGTCAGGCCGATTTCGCCTGCATCGAAGGTCTTGCGCAGGAGGACCGCGCGCTCGGCGAGCATCGCGCTGCGCTGCTCACTGAGCTTGAGCTGCTGCTCCACCAGCGTGAGAGCCTGTCGCGATGCCTCCGCTTCGGACTGCACCACGCGCTCCATGCGCTCCCGCTCCGCGCGTGCGGTCATGACTTCGGTCTGAGCGGCAGTTTCCCTTGGCAGATTGCGGGCGTCCGTCGCAAACGGAATCCGAATGAACACGCCCACGGTCTGGTCGGACGGCGCGCCGCCACCGGCCGCATCACGGCGATAGGAGACCCCTACCTCCGGAGCGTCCCGGCGGGACTTCTGCAGATACCCGAGTTGTCGTTGCGCGCGGAGCAGGCCTCCGGCGGCGGCTTCCAGCGATGGGTGGGCCGAGACGGCCTCGGGCATGGCAGGTCGCTCCTCGTAGCGCAGCGGCAGCGCGGAGGCACCGGTCAATTGGAACAGCCGTGTTGACAGTTCGGTCATCCGTGCCTGGCTGTCGGTCAACAACGCGCGCGTGGCGAGAAGATCCTGATCCGCTAGCAGCAGATCGGTCCGGGCAAGATCGCCGGCGGAAACCCGTCGTGCCACATCGTCGCGCAAAGATGTGGCGTTTAGCACGCGTCGGCGCAACACTTCCTGCTCGGCCGCAGCCGCCGCAAGCTGCCAGACCCGATCCCGCAATTCGCCGGCAACGGCCAGCCTGGCAAGTCTCGCTCTGGCATCCGCCTCCGCCAGCTGGGCGTCAGCGAGCTCGCCCCTCGCCGCTCGCTGACCCGGCAGCCAGATAGGCACGCCAAGCGCGACTTCGCTTTCTCGAACGCCCCGCCCGTCCGTGAACCGGTCCCCACGATGACGCAGGTCGGCGACGGGAGGTCCGGCGATCAGCGAATCCGCCTGAATACGACTTGCAGCGGCCTCCTGTCGCCGCCCCTCGGCCGTCTGGAGCGCGACCGAACGCTCCCATGCGACCTCGAACAGGGACTGCAGGTCCGCTGGCGCGGATCGCTCAGCGGGCGCTTGGGCGTATGTAAGGGGCGACAGCACGAGCGCTGCCACCAGAAGTAGAAATGATCTCTGCATGAAAAACCCCAACGCGAATGGCTTGAAGAAGCAATGCGACGGGGCGCGACCCGTAAAAAGGCGTCGCAGCAGACGAACAAACGAACGCTACCCCGTCGTCAGACAGGAGCGTGAGGTGGGCGTAATGGTGGTGTGCCGGTAGGATCCGGTATCACAGCGCCGTCAAACAGGGGCGTCTGGTAACGCGGCGGCAGGACGGGAAGCGAGTAAGCCAGGCTTACCGTTCCCAAGAGGTTCGAGGCGAGCTCGAAGTCCAACTGGTGTGACGCCGAGGCGCTGGAGTCGTCCTCGTGGATATCGCCATCGTCGTCATGATGATGCGGCACGTGCTCGGCGTGGACAACCATATGGTCCAGCACCGGGCCGGACGCATGCGCGAATTGCCGCTCCACTGCAGCGAGAGCCTGCAGCGGGAGCATCAGCATCAAAAGGATGGCAACAATTCGCGACATGCGCCGGATTCTACAGGAATATGCCGGCGTCATTGGCGCACCCCTGCCGCGTAAAGGGCCGCCCAATCACCTGGTCGCCTCAATTGTCGGATGCGCGCGACAATGCCATTCCGCTATGCCAACCGCAATACGCCATGTCACTACGCTTAGCATCCCCGGCGCTCGCTGCCGCGATACTTTTTGGAGCCAGCACTCCGCTGGCCAAGGCTTTGACCGGGGGAATATCGCCGCTGATGTTGGCGGGACTGCTTTACTTGGGCAGCGGAATCGGCCTGCTCATCGCAATTGGTGCCCGCCGACTCTTTGGTGCGCGTCAAAGCGCCGAAGGCGGCACGCTTGCCATTCCCCCCGCAGAGTGGCCGTGGCTGCTTGCCGCGATTATTGCCGGGGGCGTCGCCGGCCCGGCCCTATTGATGACGGGCCTGAACGAGACAAGCGCCGCGACCGCGTCGCTGCTGCTGAACGTTGAAGGAGTGTTGACCGCCGTGATTGCCTGGGTGGTCTTCAAGGAAAACGCCGATCGTCAGATCGTTCTAGGGATGGTCGCGATCGTGGCGGGCGGGCTCCTGCTCTCGTGGCAGCCGGGCGAAGTCAGATTCGCATCGGGGGCGATTCTGGTCGTGGCAGCGTGCCTTTGCTGGGCCGTCGACAACAACCTCACACGCAAGGTTTCCAACAACGACGCGCTGGTCATTGCCTGCCTGAAGGGACTGGTAGCCGGCGTCTGCAATACAAGCTTGGCATTTGCCACCGGCGCGGATCTGCCGCCGTTTGCGAGCACACTGGCTGCCATGGTCGTGGGCTTCGCGGGATACGGCGTCAGTCTCGCCCTGTTCGTCATAGCCTTGCGCTGGCTGGGCACTGCGCGGACCGGCGCCTATTTTTCGATTGCGCCGGTATTTGGCGTCGTCATATCGCTGGCGATATGGCCCGACGTGCCAGGCGTCACGTTCTGGCTTGCCGCAGCTTTGATGGCACTCGGCATCTGGTTGCACCTCCGGGAACGGCACGAGCATGAGCATACCCATGACCCGCTCGAGCACAGCCATGCCCACCGGCACGACGCGCACCATCAACATGAGCATGACTTTCCGTGGGAAGGGGCCGAACCGCACCGCCATTGGCATCGGCATGAGGTGCTGATCCATCGGCATCCGCATTATCCGGACACGCACCATAGGCACAGCCATTAGGACACGTTCGAACCCGCCGAAAAGTCGCTATGCGGCGCTGCGTGGATCAACGCCATATTGGCGCACGTGTGTGCGCCACCCCACAGAAGCGAACCGGCGCGGCTACATCGCGCCTGGGCCGCCTCGCCCAACCCGCACAGCCCCACTGTATGGGCGGATTCGGAACCAAGGTACCAGCCCACGGGGAACGGTGGGTGCAGCGTGACGGACCTGTAATACTATGGCTACCCTCACCGCTTAACTGGCATGACTAACTTCGTTTTCGCGCTGACGCCGGCGCAACAGGCTGCGGTGACGGCGCGCCGGATGGCGCTGCAGCTGTCCGCACGCCAAGCGAGGTTCTTGGCCGTGGCTGCTGACCCCGATGACCCGCTCGGCATTGTGCGCGTGTTAGGACTCGACATCTCGACGCTGCAACCCTTGGCACCGCGCCCCTGGCTCGACATGGCTGCCCGCACAGCTAGCGTCAGCTACCGCGGTTCTTTGCCGTCGGACGTGCTGGCCTCCATGCTGGCCGAAGGCCGCGTGGTGTCCGAGTGGTTCCCTCATCTCGGGCACCTGCTGGATGAGACGCCGCTTTCACTGCTGATTCTCGCCATCGAGCAGCTCGCTAACCAGCAACACCTCCCCTTCACAACGCTCTGGCGGAATCTCGGGCAACTAGCGCAGGCGTGTCAGTCCCATCGGCTCGCGGGCTGGCTGGAACTGTTCGCCGAGCATGACACCTGATCGCTGACGGCCTCGTCCAGTCAGCGCCGAAGTCGCTGTCGCACGGTAATTTGCAGCGGACCATCTTTGCCGCGCAATCGTTCGGGTAGCGCCCGTGCCACGACACCATGCGACAAATCGCCAGGCCGTATGTGCGCAGACCACTGACCCAGGTCACGCTCATTGAGGGTGAGAGACGCGTTAAACGCGGACATGGCCCGCCACACCAGTTGCCGAAGGCCACGCGCGCTATAGTGTGATGGTTGCGTAGCAGTCGCGACCATGTTGGTTCGTGGCGCGCGAACGCCCCGCAGATAACCCAACGCATAGCAGAGCGGGTCATCGCGATCGCGCCAGTGAGCGTGCAGCGCCGCAGATAGCCGCCGGCTCACCGGCACCGCCCGCTCGATTTCTGCACAGATTTGTTACAATTTTTAACTCGATGAGCCAGCCCTCTTTTCATTGTGAGCGGCAATGGGAAACCCCGACGAACTAAGCAGAGAAGACCTGTTGCTCCGCCTCATCGAGCGCTACGTCATGATTGGTGGCCGTTACTACCGTGACATACCGGCGGAACAACAGGCGCAATACCTACCCGACGTCTGCGAGAGCGAATCGTATCGATGTGAACGGTTGCGACAGCTGCTATATGAGCACGGCGCATTTCGAGGAGTGCCTTTCCGAAAGGGACCGATCGAGGTGATGGACGCCTTTATTGCTCAAGGTCCGCAGCGGCTTGCGGCAGAGCGCGAGAGACAGCGCGCCAGTGCCGAAGAAGACGAGCAAATGCGGAACCGACTTCTTGCACGGCAAAGAGAGCGGGAACCTGAGATTGACAGGACCGCAGACAAGCACCGCCGGCTGAGCTGGCTACCTTATGAGTCGGGGCCCGAAGGCCAGATTCTCGACCTCGTCAGTGCAAGCGTCAAGAAGTTGCACGCGGTCCAAATCGCCAAGCTGCTCGAGATGGAAGTAGCCGATGTCCTGGAAGGACTGGCGTCGCTGATCAGGTCAGAACGCATTATTGCGAGCGGCGACGGCACGTTTAAACTGGCAGACGAATAACCTGCCGGGGAGACACGCCCCTTCGCACGCTACCTGACAGACTGAAGATGTAACATGGCCGCCGTACATCCAAAGAACACTTTAAGTTGAACCGTTCAACGGAGTAACAATTTTCTGCAAAGTTTGTTCAACTAAATTTGTTACTAGGCAAGCGACAAGCAGCGTCACGCCGTCAGTGTGTGAGTAACAAAATTACGCAAAACAACGGCACCCGTTAATTTGCATAAATTTGTTACCCGATTTTGCATAAATTTGTTACCAGCCCCTAGGCGCACACCTTTCGGATGCTGGCAGTTTCGATGAGGACACAGCCGGCGACTATGCTGGGAGCGCCGTGTGCTCTCTCTACCGTTTGCACGTGCTCGCGCGTCCCGTCTGCGAGATACCCCTGTCCGAGTTGTCGGCCTCTTTGCTAGCCGTGTAAAGTGACGCAAAGTTACTTTAAGACACCTGCCGTGGCGTGGCAGACAATTCCGGGAGCGGACATGGAGTCAGCGGAGCCTTGGTCCCAGGGCGTGCAATTATTGTCTTGGCTGGCGCGCGAGCCATGTGTACGAAATCCGGATGCGGTAGCGCGAGCTTGGGAGGTGATGGCCCCTGCCGCACCGACGCTGGCCGATTGCGGACGGATGTATGCAGCCTATGGCCGGAGCTTTTCGGTCGCCCAACTGCGCTACATCGCGCAGCATTCGGCAGCGCTGTCGCTGGCGC
Source organism: Cupriavidus sp. R6-3 (assembly GCF_059772245.1). Classification (NCBI taxonomy): domain Bacteria; kingdom Pseudomonadati; phylum Pseudomonadota; class Betaproteobacteria; order Burkholderiales; family Burkholderiaceae; genus Cupriavidus; species Cupriavidus sp. R6-3. Next base: position 47,699 of record NZ_JCBAJO010000008.1, on the reverse strand, counting down.
GCTGGGCGGCCTCCGGTTGGCCTTATCTGCGGTTCAATGAGGATCTGGGCTTTACCGCCGGGCCCACCTACGTCGAGCTCCGCCCAGGTCAGGTGACATCCAGCTTCTGGGCATTTTGCTTCGGCACCGTGACCATGTTCAGCCTGGCCGTCGCGGCATTCACCTATGGCAAGACTTCCGGCGGCGTGAGCGGTTTGGTGCTGGCGGCCATCTGCTTGGCCTTTCTGATGCTCGAGTTCGTCGATTTGCGCAGCCGTCACCATGCACGGCGCGCGATCGCCCTGTGCGCGGCGGGGCCGCACGCCGACAGCATGACGATCGCCGTGATGCCAACCAGGGGATTCGGCTTGAAGGATTCCGTGTTTTGAGCCAGAACCGCTCGGCAACTAAGGGCAAGATTGCACCCCCTTGTTCGTCCGTACAGCTCGCTGTGGGCGCCCTTGCGGTGTCATTTAAGCCCCAAATGCCTCTCCGATCTGCCGGGCCCGTTTGACCTCATCGCTATGCAGGTAGACCGACGTCGTCGACACCGAAGCATGCCGCAGATTGTCCCGGACGATGGTCAACTCGGCGCCCCGATCCAGGGCGTGCGTGGCGTGCGTATGCCGCATCCAGTGCGGACTGGCACGGCGCAGCTTGTCCGCAGCCGCAGGATGGTCCGAACCAATGATGTCAGCGGCCAGCTTGAAGAACCGCTTCACGACCTGCCATAGCCGCGTGCTCGTGATTCCTGAGCCGGACTCGTCGCTCAGGTCACCGACCAGGCGAATCTCCGGACGCCACAAGCGCCGGCTGATGGGCAAACCGCGTTCGGACAGATAGCGCTCCAAGGCCCGCCGGGCCAACGGCGGCAAGGCCACCTTGCCGATGCGCCCGCCCTTCCCGGTCAGCTCGAGCCATTCATCGCCTTCCGCGTCGGTCCAGATATCGCCGAGCGTGGCCCCTACCAGCTCGCTGGGCCGGAGCCCCGTCGCATAGGCAAAATCCAGCATGAACCGCAGGCGCTGCGCCGCGGCAGCCTCCCAGCCGTGGGACCACTCGAGCCCGTCGGCGATGGTCCGCACCAGCTTCCACTCGCCGTCGGTGAAGGCATGCGAGGTATCGACCGCCGCGGTGCGACCGCCACCGCGCACCTTGATGCCGGCAAAGGGGTTGGCCAGCACGTAGCGTTGCTCGACCAGCCAGCGGAACATCGCCCCCACGATTGTCAGGGCATGGGCCACCGAGCGTGCGGCCAGCGCACCGGTGAACGGCCTCCAGTCCGGCGACGAGCGCGGGCGTGGCGGCCCGACCCACCGCTCTCGTGGCGTGGGCCGGCGCAGGAAGGCGCGGTAGGCCACGGCGTCTTCGGTGGTCAACGACGACAGCGGCCGCTGACGCTCCACGATAGCCCACAGAATCAGCCGTTCCGCTTCCTTGCGGTAGGTGCGATGAGTGGCCGGCGACTCGTGCAGCGCCAGCCAGGCCTGCACCGCCTCGTAGTCGTTGTCCGCGGTCAAGGTGCACGTCGCGCGCGGGGCGCGAAAGCGCCCTTCGGAGCCGTCGACCTGATGGGGCAAGCGTAGTTGCTCCCACGGCACGACGCTGCTGCGCCGCTCCTGCACGATCAGCGCGCGGGCCCGCTCGGTCAGCTCAGGATGCGCGGCGAAGAACGCCTCGATCTGTTTGGCACCGGTAGCGCCCAGCCCGGGGATGGTTGCCCACCAGCGTCGACGCCTGGGCACGCGCACCGTCAGCGCCGCCAGCGTCTCGATGCCGTGGGCGCGCAAGGCGGCGACCGCGCGCGCCGGCAGCCAGCGGCCGATGTCGTCGGTGATCGCTGGCTGTGGCGTGGGCAGCGTGCGCAAGACCTCAATAGCACGGTCGGCCGCCCTGCCCTGCGCCACCCGCTCCGACGCCGGTATCTCGAACAACGCGGCCAGATCGTCGCGGCCGCGCTCGCGTGCCAGCGAGGCGAGCCGGCGGCGAATGCGGCCCAGCACGGCGCGCGAGGATTGGCCGCGCGCCCTCTCCTTCCCCAGGTATTGCGCCACGGCTTGCCGGGAGCTGAGGCCGGCATGCCAGGCACGCAGCGCGGCCAGGGAGGCGGCATCGGGGAATGCCGTGGAAGCATCGGCGCAGGCCGTATCCATACCCGTGCTGGCGGCAGATGCGGAGTTCGGTAGGGTCAGGCGCGATTTCATGGGCGCCAGTTTAGCGCACCGAAACGGCTATTACGATAAGGATACTTATCTCAATAGCGTCGCTATTGGCAGCGGGATCCGGCACATGGCCTAACAGTATGCCGATCTTGCTGGCATCAGCACGTGCCTCGCAGCTCGCCATGGGGGACCGGCCTCCCTAAGCTCGTGGCTGGCGCCGCGGGAAGGTCAGAATAAAGCGGGTGAGACCGCCTGACGACTCAGCCGAGATTCCACCGCGGTGCGCCACCATGATGGCTTGCGTGATCGACAAGCCAAGCCCCACGCTGTCCGAATCAGCGCGCGCCCTGGACTTGTCGGCCCGAAAGAACCGGTCGAACAACGACGGCAACAGCTCGGGATCGATCCCCTCGCCCTGGTTCTCGACCACGATGGTGGCGCCGCCGTCTTGCTCGCATGCCTTGATCACAATCGCTTTGCCGCTGGGCGTATACCGCAGTGCGTTCGACAGCAGATTGCTCAGTGCGCGGCGCAACATCAGGCGATCGCCCACGATGCTGGCGTCGCCCTGCAGGCGCAGCTGCACACCCTTGTCCTCGGCCAAGGCGTCGTAGAAATCAAACAGCGCGCGGGCCTCGTCGCCGACATGGATCGACTCCTCGTTGGGCAGCGTGATGCCGTGCTCCATCTTGGCCAAGTAAAGCATATCGGACACCATGCGGCCAAGGCGCAGCAGCTCCTCGGCGTTGGAGGCCAACACGTCGCGGTACTTGGCGGCCTCGCGCGGCTGCGACAACACGACATGGGTCTGGGTCATCAGGTTGGTGATCGGCGTGCGCAATTCGTGAGCCAGGTCGGACGAGAATTCGGACAATCGCCGGAAATCGTCCTGCAAGCGCTCGAGCATGGCATTCAGCGTCGCCGCCAGATCGGCCATCTCCACCGGCACGGTCTCCACGGGCATGCGGGCGTCAAGGTGATTCGACGTGACACCCTTGGCGCGAGAGGCCATCGTTCGCAACGGCGCCAGACCGCGCCTGGCTGCCCACCAGCCGAACAAGCCGCTGGCGAGCACCGCCAACGTGGTATAGAAGGCCAGCGAGCGACGAAACGCGTGCATAAAGTGGGCATGGATTTCGGTGTCCATGCCGACCATCACCGCCAAGGGCACCGACTCGCCGGGCACTGTCGCGTGCGCGCGCATACCTCGTTATTCCTTGTCTCCCTGCTGCCAGCTCAAGGTCGTCTCATCCGGTCCAAGCCGGCCAATAACGTTGAGCATGGCGCCAAAATCGAACCCATTGGTGCGGTAAATGACGTCACCTTTCGCGGTGCTCACATGGGCGACAAAACCGGGGTGATGTTCCACCATTTCCGCAAGACGGCTCGGCAGGTGCGTGCTGGATTGCTCCTGAGCGATCTTTTGAATCAGACGAACGTTGTCCCCAAGCACCACATAATCTTCGTCGGCAAAATGCCGGTCCATGGAAAGCCAGATCAGTATTCCGAGGCCAAGTAGCACCAATGCCGACGTCAGAGAAAACAACAACGTCAGCCGCATGGTCAGCGACATACGGCGCTTCATTCTTGCCCCTCGGGCGCTTCCAGCACGTACCCCATGCCTCGCACCGTCTGAATCAGCTTGGCGTCGAAGTCGTCGTCGATCTTGGCTCGCAAGCGGCGAATCGCAACGTCGATCACATTGCTGTCGCTGTCGAAGTTCATATCCCACACCTGGGACGCAATCAACGAGCGGGGCAGAACTTCTCCCCGCCTGCGGGCGAGCAGTTCGAGCAGCGCAAACTCCTTGCTGGTCAGCGCTATCCGGCGACCTCCGCGCGAAGCGCGACGTCGACTAAGATCAAGAACCAGGTCGCCCACCTGAATGCGGTCCAGCCCCATCTGCACAGTGCCGCGGCGCAGCAGCGTCCGGACGCGAGCCAACAGTTCGGAGAATGCAAATGGCTTTACCAGGTAATCGTCCGCGCCGAGCTCCAGTCCCTTGACCCGATCAGCGACGCTGTCGCGGGCAGTAAGGAACAAGACCGGAACCGCGCTCTCGGCCGCGCGCAGGCTCAGCAGAATTCTCCAGCCATCGAGGTCCGGCAGCATGACGTCGAGAATAATCAGATCGTAAGACTCGTTGAGCGCCAGGTGTTGTCCATCAAGCCCGTTGCCAACCAGGTCGACAACGAATCCGGCCTCGGTCAATCCCTGGCGCAGGTACTGGCCTGTCTTGGATTCGTCCTCTACGACGAGCAGTTTCATGTTCGAGCTTCCTTTTTCCGATTGTATGGCTGCGCTTGGGTCAGCCCATGGCGAGTCTACGCAGCCCTGCTCCGAGTGGCCCGGACATTACCGGAATGTAATGTTCAGGTAAGTTGTCGGTAGCCTCGTCCTCGTTACTCTCTCTTTGCCGCTGTCCGATGCGGCCATTCAAGCAAAAAGGACTATTTCATGGGACGTGATCGACAGTCTGGCATTGTGCTGGCCAACCTACCGCGCCGCCGCTTCGTGCAGGGTCTGGCTGCGGGGGGTGTGATGGCAGGATTGTCCGGTCTTGGGGGCATCGCGTGGGCCCAAGCATCAGACAAGCCGCAAGGTGCCGCGTCGGGGACGGCGCCGGTGCTGCGGGGGACCGAATTCGACCTCGTGATTGGCGAGTCGGTGGTTAACTTTACGGGCAGCCCGCGGGTGGCAACCACCATTAACGGGATGTTGCCCGGGCCGACGCTACGCTGGCGGCAGGGCGACACGGTAACGATCCGGGTCACCAATCGGCTGCGCGAGCCGACCTCGATTCACTGGCACGGGATCATTTTGCCGTTCGAGATGGATGGCGTACCAGGCATCAGCTTTCCCGGTATCGCGCCGGGCGAGAGCTTCACCTACCGGTTCAAGGTAGAGCAGACTGGCAGCTATTGGTATCACTCCCATTCGGGCTTTCAGGAGATGACCGGCGTGTATGGCGGCATTGTCATCGACCCGGCCAGCGGCGTGGACGGCGTCCGGGCTGATCGCGATTACACGGTGCTGCTGTCGGATTGGACCGATGAGGATCCGATGCGCGTCCTCTCCAAACTGAAAGTCCAGAGCGACTACTACAACTATAACCAGCCCACGGCGATCGACTTCTTCCGCGACGTCTCGAACGACGGGATCAAGAGTGCGCTCGCCAAGCGCAAGATGTGGCAGCAGATGCGGATGAATCCGACCGATCTGGCAGATCTCTCCGGTGCCACCCTGACCTATCTGACCAATGGCGTTACGCCGGCCGGCAACTGGACCGGTCTGTTCCAGCCCGGCGAGAAGGTGCGGTTGCGCTTCATCAACGGCTCAGGCAATACCTTCTACGATGTACGCATTCCTGGCCTGAAGCTTAAGGTGTTCCAGGTTGACGGGCAGAACATCGAGCCGGTGACGGTCGACGAGTTCCGTTTCGGCGCTGGCGAGACTTGCGACGTCATCGTGGAGCCGCGGGACGAGGCCTATACCATCTTTTCGCAGGCGATGGACCGCACCGGCTACGCCCGTGGCACGCTGGCCACGCGAGAGGGCCTGGTGGCCGCGGTGCCTGCGCTGGACAAGCCCAAGTGGCTCACCATGGCCGACATGATGGGTAGCATGGGTGGAATGGGCGGCATGAATCATGGTGGTATGGCCATGCAGGGCATGGACCACGCCGGCATGGACCATGGCTCCATGGGCATGCAAGCAATGGGACACGGCGCAATGGCCATGGACCACAGCCAGCACGGCATGGGCGGCATGAACAGCATGGGCGCTGACGCATCGCTCAAGGTCCCGAGCACCAAGGCGCGGCACGCGAGGACCGAATACGGCGCCAGCACGGATATGCGGGTCGACATGGCGCGCACCAACCTGGACGACCCCGGCATCGGCCTGCGCAACAACGGCCGTCGCGTGCTGACGCTGGCCGACCAACATACCATCGGCGGTCCGCTGGACCAGCGCGGCCCAGGGCGCGAAGTCGAATTGCACCTGACCGGCAATATGGAGCGTTATTCGTGGTCCTTCGACGGTGTCGAGTTTGGTAAATCCACCCCGGTCTACTTCAAGTATGGCGAACGGCTGCGCGTCATCTTGCATAACGACACGATGATGACGCACCCGATGCATCTGCATGGCATGTGGAGCGAATTGGAGGCGCCGGATGGTGCGTTCCAAGCGCGCCGGCACACCATTGCCGTGCAACCTGCGCAACGAATCAGCTTCCTGGTCACCGCCGACGCCTTGGGACGATGGGCTTGGCACTGCCACTTGATGTTGCATATGGACGCGGGGATGTTCCGCGAAGTGGTGGTGGCCTGACCTTAACCGACTAAGAACATGCACAACAGAATAAGCACGATACTGGCCGCTCTACTCGCCACGGCAGGCATGAGCACCGCTTGGGCTCAGCACGCCCACACACCGAACAGTCAAGCAGAGCCGACTGCGCGCGGTGTCGCTGAGAGCGCTGGCCCGGCGCCGAAAGCAGGCCCGCAAAGGGAGCCTACCGGCACGCAAGGCGTGGATGACAGCCAGATGCAGGGCATGGACCATAGCAAGATGCAGGGCATGGATCACGGCCAGATGCAAGGCATGGACCATAGCAAGATGCAAGGCATGGACCACGGCCAGATGCAGGGCATGGACCACAGCAAGATGCAAGGCATGGACCACGGCCAGGCGGCAGACATGGATCATGGCGACATGCAGATGCAAGGCGGCAGCCCCCCGGCTGACGCACGCGATCCGCATGCATATTCCGGTGGCTACCAGCTCGGGGTAGGGAAATACGCCATCGGACCCGCGCGATCGCTCCATATGGCAGACGAGCACGTGTTCGCTTCGGTGTTGGTCGACCGGCTCGAATGGGTCAAAGGCAACGAGAGCAATGCCGCTGCTTACGAGGCACAGGCGTGGATCGGCGGCACGTATAACAAGCTCGTCATCAAGGCCGAGGGCGAGGCGGAAAAGCGCAAGATCCACGAGGCCCGCACCGAACTGCTCTGGGGTCATTCGATCGCAACGTATTGGGACACCCAGCTCGGTGTCCGTAACGATGCCGGCTACGGACGACCAAGCCGGAATTGGTTGGCATTCGGCGTGCAGGGCCTGGCACCGTATTGGTTCGAATTGGACGCTACCGGCTATGTCGGCACGGAGGGTCGCACCGCGCTGCGCCTATCCGCGGAGTATGAGTTGCTCATTACCCAGCGTCTGATTCTGCAACCGAGAATCGAGGCAAACTTGTATGGCAAGAACGACCGGGAGATCGGCGTCGGCAGCGGGCTTTCCAGCGGCGCGGTCGGCGTGCGCCTGCGTTACGAGTTCAGTCGCCAGTTCGCGCCGTACATCGGTATCGAGCGGTATCAGACCTTCAGCAATACCGCCGACATGGTTCGCGCCTCAGGCGGCCGTAGTGGCGAAACTCGCTTTGTGGCGGGTGTCCGGATGTGGTTCTAAGCAACTATCTATAAATCTGTAATCGGAGTTCATCATGCAAGCGCCCCGCTTTACCCTTCGTGCCACGCTGGCTGCCGCTGCCGTACTGGCTAGTTCTGCTGCTTTCGCGCACCCCAAGCTCGTTTCATCCACACCGGCGGACAAGGCAGAGGTGTCGGCTCCGCAGAAGATCGAGCTGAAGTTTTCGGAGAACCTGGCGACCCAATTTTCCGGCGCCAATCTCGTCATGCCCGGCATGCCGGGCATGGCCAACCATGCGCCGATGAAAGTTGCGGCCAAGGTGTCTGGCAGCGACGATCCCAAGACGATGGTCATCACCCCAGCGCAGTCTCTGGCGCCGGGCAGCTACCGGGTGGAATGGCGCGCCGTGTCGTCCGACACGCATCCGATCACCGGTAATATCGCTTTCACCGTTAAGTGATCCACTGATGGACTGGACAACGGTTGCGGTGCGCTTCGCGCTCTATGTCGATCTAGCGGCGCTGTTCGGACTGCCGCTGTTCGGGCTGTACGCCTTGCGCCGTGACGAGATGGCGTCACGACTTGGCACGAGCTTTGTCGCTATTTGCACGGCGCTCGCTGCCATTGGCGTCGTCTTCTCATTGGCTAATATTGCCATCATGGCCAAAGGCATGACCGGCGCATCGGCGTACTCGGAGCTGCAAAGCCATGTCTTCGAAATGATCGTGACCGGCACCGATTTTGGTGCGGCCTGGGCGATGCGGCTCATTGCGCTGCTCCTGTGCGTGGCGATAGCCTTGTTTGGCCGCCGGTGGCCGACGCTTCAGTTTGCGGTGTTAACTGCGGCGGGCGGCGTGGCGTTGTCCACCCTGGCCTGGGGCGGTCATGGTGCCATGGACGATGGCGTTCGCCGCTACGTCCATCTTGCGTCCGATATTGCCCATTTGATCGCCGCCGGAGCCTGGGTCGGCGCCCTTCTCGCCTTCGTTCTGTTGTCGCACACCTCTAGCGCGCCTCAGAATGTGGTCCTTCTGAGCCGCACCTCCAACGGATTCGCCCGCATTGGGACTCTCGTCGTCGTCACCCTGGCCATCACCGGCGCGGTCAACTACGGGCTCATCGTGGGGCCAGTGTTGCCCGAACTGTCGCTGACGTCGTACGGTGGGCTGCTCGTGATGAAGCTGGCGCTATTCGGTGCAATGCTCGCGCTGGCCGCGGCCAATCGCATTCATTTGAGCCCGCGGCTCGAGCGCGCCATGCAAGGGGGCGACCAGGCCGGCGCCGTTCGGGCCCTTCGGCGCAGCCTGATGTTCGAAACCAGTGCCGCCACCCTGATTCTGGCCTTGGTTGCCTCGCTCGGCATCCTGTCGCCCGCTGGCGCGTAGCATGCCAAGGTTGCCCGATGCACTGCACGACCTGCGTCCCCTTCCTCCGTCCACCGCCAAGGAGAGGTCATGAAGACGATCAAATCATTACTGTTGGCGTTGAGCATGTCTCCGATGCTGGCGACTGCCGCCGGTATGGAGGGCAATCATGCCCATCATGACGCCGCAATCAAATCCGCTGCAGGCCAGCCTGGCGATTCCGACAAGGTAACGCGTACAGTGAACGTGGCAATGCGCGACACGATGCGCTTTACGCCCGAGGCGATTGTCGTAAAGGCCGGCGAGACGGTACGCTTTGTCGTGCGTAACCTCGGCAAAGTCGACCATGAAATGATCATCGGCACTGCCAGCGAGTTGCAGGCACACGCGCAGATGATGCGCAACATGCCGGCAGACAAGCATGCTGGCCCGAATCAGGTCACGCTGGCACCCGGACAGCAAGGCACGCTCGTCTGGCAGTTCGCTCGGCCTGAGACGGTGGACTTCGCCTGCTTGGTGCCCGGTCACTTCGAGGCCGGCATGGTGGGCAAGATCGTCGTCAGATAACAATCGAGCATCCTCGACACGAGCGCGTGGCCGGCCCCGCTCCCCCGCTGCCAGCGGCCAACTGCCAGCTGCCAGCTGCCAGCTGGGCCCAAGGTTTGCTCGGCTCTCTAACTGGTATAGCGGACTCCGGGCGCGGCGCTATGGCTGGCTCGCATGCTGATCGGTGACTTCGCGCTGCGCCGCTTCCACCTTGTCCGGCCACGTGCTCTTGATGTAGGCCAGCACCGCCACAATGTCGTCATCAGACCGATCGAATGCCGGCATGTCGCTCACATAGCCTGCGGGCGCGGTGACGCCTGGAACCAGTCCATGCTTGGTGATCGCAAAGAGCACCGCGTCGGCATGGTGCCAGGTATGCCCGGAAGCATCGTGCGGGGGCGCTGGCATGCGGCCATTGGAAAGTCGCTCGCGCCAGTTGGCCCGGCCTTGGAGCTTTGCGCCATGGCAGGACGCGCATGCCTGCGCATACAGCTGCTTGCCGCGCGCACGCGTACGGCGTCCGACGCATCGATGCGTAGCTGCCGGGCCGAGGCGGGCCGCTTATCGGCGATTGCGGCCTCCAGGTAACGTTTGGTCTGCAGTGCAACGGCGACGGCGGCGGCAGCGCCTAACGCCAACCATGCGGCGATGCGCCAGCGCGAATTTTCTGACTGTGCCATATCGGTTGACCGGCAGCGCCTGGCGCGCCGCCAGTTCGGCCATCAGTCTTTGGAAAACGGCCTGCCAGCAAAATCGACGGTCACCAGCTTACCGTCCATCTGCCCCATTCCAGGGGAGTTGGCTGGCATGCCGGGTACCGCGACGCCTTTCATCGATGGCTTGGCAGCGAGTTTTTGGATCGTCGTTGCCGGAACGTGGCCCTCCACCACTTGGCCGCTAGCGTCGATTACGGCGGTATGGCAAGAGGCGAAGTGTGCCGGGACACCGAGCTTGTTCTTCGTTGCCGCAACGTCGGGCGAATTGACCACCTTGGTTCGGATCCCTGCCTGGTTGACATGCTTGATCCACTCTTCACAGCAACCGCAGTCGGGGTCTTTATAGACCGTCAGCGTCGGCGATGCAGCATAGCAAGCTTGCACCGACGGCGAGCAACGCGACAGCCAGGATACGTTTCATCGATACTCCCAAGAAAACGATGGCGATGCGTGGCTGGTAGCGCGACGCGGCACCCACTGCGCTATCAAATATTGGTCTGCCTTAGCCGCAACGCGTTTGAATCACAGACGCGGAACTCAAACTCATCGCCAGCGCGGCAATCATAGGCGAGAGCAGCCACCCGGTAAACGGGTACAGTACCCCGGCCGCCAACGGCACGCCGAGCGCTTTGTAGAGGAACGCGAAGCCCAAGTTTTGCTTCATGTTTCGGATGGTGGCTTTCGATAGCGGCCGGGCCCGCGCAATTCCGCGCAGGTCGCCTTTGATCAGCGTCACTTGCGCATTGTGCATGGCGACATCGGTACCGGTTCCCATGGCGATGCCGACATCAAACTTGGCGAGCGCCGGCCCATCATTGATGCCATCACCGGCCATGGCAACGACGGCGCCGCCCTGCTGCAGCCCGGTGACTAGTTCCAATTTGTCTGCCGGCTTAACGTCGCCGTGAACCTTGGCAATATCCGGCTTTGCCGCGACCGCTTTCGCGGTGGCCACACCGACGCCGGTTGCCATGACTACTCGGATGCCTTCGGCCTTGAGGGTGGCTAGCGCTTCGGGCGTGGAGCTCTGGATGGGATCCGAGACGGCCAGCAGGCCGGCAAGGCGACCATCGACGGCGAGATACATGACACTCGTGTCTTGCGCCGGCAATGCATCGGCCCCTGCAGCGCTTCAGTTGCGCTGCCGTCGGTTTGCATCCGCGCGGTATTGCCGATCGCCATCGTCGTGCCCGCTACCCCGCCGCGCATGCCGATGCCGGTGTTCGGCTCAACGTCTTCCGCGTTCACCAGCGCCAGGCCACGGGCGCGGCCAGCCTCCACCAAGGCCGCAACCAGCGGATGTTCGCTGCCATGGTCAAGACTCGCCGCCAGACGCAGAACCTGCTCGTCCGCAAAGTCATTCGCCCCAATGCGCGCTCGGAAGCATCGTTGCGCCTGAGCCACCATTTGCACGATCTGCGACAGCACCGTTTGCGAGCCCACCTTGTCGGACCGAATGACTAGCCTGCCGAACCGCATTCATCGTCGCGCCGATGACACGCTCGCTTGACTGACTCCTTGTTGTCGTGGCGCTGCCAGGCCAGCCGCTCCGTGGAGAACGCCAGGCAGGCCATCGGTTATACGGTGAAACTGATGCACGATCAACCGCTGCGGCCGCCCAGCAGCGGCCGCGAAGCACCGTGGCGGCCAGACCGATGTCATCTGCAGTGGCAACCGTCGGCGCACGCGCATAGCCCGAAACTCGCGTATTCGATCGGAGTAACTGCCTTAGCAGGGCAGCATACGCGTCCCCGTCGTGGGAAAGTCAAGTGGGACGATGGCTCAAAATACGCCCCCTACCGCATACGGGGTGATGGTCTAGCCTTAGGAAAGCATTTTGGGAGGCCGAAATCAACACTGACGGGCAGTGCGCAGTGTCGCACCCAGAAAAATTCCAGGAGGCAGCGCAGAGGGTAGTATCCGGCAGGGCCGCGGTGCCATCATTAGAAACGAACGACGCCCGGTGTCGCGAAAGGGATTCCGCGATACTGGGCCTCGCTTCGGGGCCAGTCCGGTATGAGCAGCCCCGCTGCAGCAAGATTAGGCGCCGTCCGTGAAGGTGTCACGATCGCCGGCCGCATGGTTGCCATCGGTGAACGGATCGCGCGTCCCCGTGGTATGGCCCCCGTGCGTGTACGGATCGCGCGTACCCATCGCGTGCGCCCCTTCGGTAAAGGGATCGCGCGGCGAATTGACACCAGCATGGGCGAAGCCAGCAATGCTGCCAAGCGTGGTAACGGTCAGTGCCACAAGAGCGGTTCTCTTCAACTTCAGCATAATGTTTCTCCTATTGGAAAGGGCTCGATGAGCCTATGAGTTCAGTCTAGCGCGTAGCACCGAACCAAGAGCTGACAGCGACGTTACAAGCGCGTCATCTCGCTCGTTGGCTGCAGCGCTGCCTTAGTTCATCAGCCACCGGTGAAGATTTGGCTGCGTTCGATGTAGACCCGCACGCCCTTTGCATTGGACAACGCCGGAAAGAGAACGCTGAGATCGACAGTGCTGCCGTGAACGAACTCGGCAAACGTCCAGGCCATCTCCTGAGCACCGCTCCGGAACGTGACCGTGTCGCCGGAGGCCACGCGCACGGATTTCAGTCCTGGCGTAAGCGTGACCGCCCGTGATGCCGTGTTGGCCTGAGCGGGACTGCCGAAAAGCGCCGCCTGAGGTCCCAACGAAGTGGCGGCGTCCGATCTAGCCGTTGCCGCTGCCACGCCCGGAGCGGGCGACGTGCCGACCGGCTCGGCGGCTTGCCGCTGGACGTGCTCGGCCCAGTTATCGCCGGCGTTCGTTCTGGCCTTGTCCGCACTCCATGCCGTGGAAGTGGCCATCAGGGTAACGATGGACAGCGCGGTGAGCGCAGTTGTTTTGGTTTTCATGAAGCTCTCCATTGACGTCTCGAGGTAGAACCTCTTGAGCACAATGGTAGGCAGGGGCGCCTCTCCGAAGCGTTACTCGACTATTACATCCTCGTAAGTGGCGCGGCTTGTCGCGGGCGCCGATATAAATGGTTGGTGCCATGGTGAAGTAGCGAGGGTTCTCCGACAACGCCCGTCTGGCATGGGCCACAGGGACTGAGAGTTCCCTTACTTGTCGGCGATCGAGCCCCAGGCCGATACGCGTGGCTTGCACAGACAAGCGCTACTAGCATCTCGAACACTCGGGCGGTCGTGGTCTAGACGACGCCAAGCCTAAGGACATGCTGGCCTGGGTCGGTCGGGATCTGAACCGGTTATGGGTCAAATCGGAAGGCACGCATATGTACGGCAACACGGTGGAGGCAAAAGCTGAGGCATTGTGGGGGCACGCCTTTGCGACATTCTGGGATTGATAACTCGGGGTGCGCCAAGACTTTGGCAATGAGCCGCCGCGCACTTGGGGCGCCTTTGGCGTGCAAGGTCGGGCACCGTACTGGTTGATATCGAAGCCACGGCTTATCTAGGGTCGGCCGGACGCGCTGTCGCCCGGCTGCGTGTTACCTACGATATCCGCCTCACGCAACGCCTGCGGTTGACGCCGGAACTCCAGGCGAGCCGGTTGCGGCGCGAGGCATAGGCAGCGGCGTGTCCGAGTTCAAGCTTGGCTTGCGACTGCGATACGAAATCCGACGGCAGTTCGCCCCCGACCTCGGCGTGGTTTGGGGCAAAAAGCTGGGCAATACCGCCGATTTTGCGCTCGCGCCGGGGAGCGGACCACCGACAAGCAAATCGTTGCCAGCGGGCGCATCTGGTTCTGAACGCATTTCAGGCGCTGGTCAGGTGCTGGCCCGCGGGTGGTTAACCGCCAGCTTGCCGTGTGATTACATTTCGTATCCAGCTTACCAAGGCCAATCGCGTGCAAATAGAATGGCGACTATGGTCACGCGGCGGCCCTAATATGGGCGCGGCGGCTTGTGGCGTTAGTCTGAGTCCCGTTTGCATTGCCATGCCTGCGCAGCTTGGCATGAGTCGCCAACCCAGGAATGATCCATGAACGTCGGAAGGTTGCTAGTCGTGCTCGGTGGTACAGCAATGAGGATCGCGCCCGGCTCGATCCGCGCCATTTAGCTCGGTCGGAAGTCCACGCGAAATCTCAGTAGCCGCTAGTGGCAACAGTGCGACGGCGGGCCGGCCGCTACCCCGCCCGCGATGTGGCCTACCGTGGACCAGAAATGGGCAATTGGGTTGCTGTACTGTGCGGCGCAGCGGGACAGGGAAACCCGGCGATACGCGCTTGCCGCGGCACCGGTTATTCAATCATGGCAACGGCGCCGCGACTGCGCCGACTCGGACCCAGCGAAGCCATTGCGAGATGCGAGGCGGCAAAAACGTGACCGCGGCGAGCCCCGACCGCCGACACCGCAGTGATCTTGACGCGCCCTTTCGACACGCGCTTCAGCACGTGCAAACGCAGTCTTAACCTGGGCCATCGAGCGAAAGGAGACCTTGAAGATGAAAAGCGTACTCGTTGTTGCAAGTCTGATTGCCGCGGTATCGCTTACCGCGACCGCGACCGATCTGAGCACTGTCGTGAAAACCTATGAACTCAAGGACGGTTCAAAAGTCCACGTTTTCAAGGACGGCAAGATGGGGATGGAGAACAAGTACGGGAAGGCCGTCAACATGCCACAAGGCAAGGTCATGGAAACTAAGGACGGCAGCAAGATCCTGATGAAGGGCAACGAGGTGTTCCGCCTCGAGGACGCACTGATTCAGGGTCACCGCGAAGGCGGCTAACCGGGCGACTTGACATTGGCCAGCGCAAGCGGGCGCCCATGAGGCGTCCGCTTTTTAGAGCTAGTCCGTGCCTTACCAATGTCAGCGTTACTCAGCCCTCTCCCAAGATGAGCGCGGATGCACTATTTAGCCTCAGGGTAGACGGACACGCTGAGGGGCCGGGACACCTGCAGTGTTGGGCATGACGACCATACCCATAAACCCGCGGCGATACCGGCCGCGTACAACGCATTGCGTGCCCGGCGTTATCTTGGGACCCGGGCCGGCTCATTCCCGGAACTGTCTAGTACCAGCACACAATCTCTTCCTGCGACAAGCGTTCGGCACCATGTTGCGTTGGACCGGCCCCGACGTCGATCAACCACTCAGCAGGGGGGCGACTCGGCCGGGCCACCCGGCGTGAAAGCGGCAGGCGCCGATCAAGATCCAGGATGGCTGCTTGCGCCTACGCCGAAGCCCTCGCACCGACCCGCAACGCCCATAAGCCGGCTTGGATACCATTCAATCGAAGTCTCCCTCAAAGATGTGGGATGTGACCCGTCGCGCGATGTAATGGTAAGCCGCGCGCTGTGACATGCTCAAGGGTTGCTCGGTCGCGTTTGCCTACTGCAGCGCCCACGATTCTAGGCGGCGGGCCTATCAGGAAAACTATGAGACATGGCAGTAGTGTCATTTTTGACAACGCTCGACATCAAGGGGCGCGTCGTCACGCACCCTTCCCCTTCTTAACCAGGTTCTTTCCGGCTGCGCTGCTCGTTGCAGCGACCGCTGCGGTCGACAGAAGTTGCATCGTCCCGGATCAATGTAACCGGCTTGCAATGTCGCAGTAACCTTGGTCTGACTAGACTTCAGTGGCCTACCAAATTCCAAAAAACATGGCGGGCTGGAGACACTATGAAAAGAAAAGGAATTACTGCCGCGGGCATGCTGCTTGGGTCGCTGTCGCTGGGCGCCTATGCCCAGACGAGTGTCACGCTATATGGCGTCGCAGATGTCGGGATCGAGTATGTGTCGAATGTACCGTCATCGAGCGGGGGCAGCAACCAAGTGCGCATGTCGGCTGGCAACATGTCGACCTCGCGCTGGGGCCTGCGGGGCACGGAAGATCTCGGCGGTGGCCTCAAAGCGGTGTTCGAACTCGAGAGCGGATTCTCGCTCGATACTGCCCAATCGAGCAGCGCTGGCCGTTTGTTCGACCGGGGCGCGCTGGTCGGTCTGTCCAGTCAATATGGTCAACTCACCCTTGGTCGCCAGACGACGGTGCTATACGACACCGCCATTCAGTTTGACCCGATGGGTTTCGCGCCGCGATATTCGCTCTTCAAGAGCGACGATACCATTGCTGGTCGCGCGGACAATTCCGTCAAGTACAAAGGCACATTCGGCGGGCTGACCGCCATGGCACTGTACAGCTTCGGCCGCACTGGCGGCGGCGAGGTCCCCGGCGAGCCGAAAGCAGACCGGGAGATGAGTGCCGGTCTGATGTATGCGACCGGACCGCTTTCCGTTGGCGCACTGTACGACGAGTACCGAGGGCTGACCGTTGCGTCACAGGGGCGGAAGGACCGGCGGGCGCTGGTGGGGATCAGCTATGGGATCGGCCCGGCGAAGCTGTATGCCGGCTACCGTTGGCTCAACGGTGATATCTCAAGCGCCGCGACGGCGATGCGCTCCAATCTGTATTGGGCAGGCGTGCGCTATCAGTTGAGCTCGGCGCTGTCGCTCACCGGCGCTGCGTATTATACGGATGTGCGGGGTTCCGACGCTGATCCGCTGATGTTCGTCGCCTCGACCGACTACGCGTTTTCCAAGCGCACCGACGTGTACTTCAATGTCGGCTATGTCCGAAACAAGGGTGGCTCGCAGCTGGGATTGAATGGCTTCAACGCCAGCAGTGGCGCCCCGGTCAACGTCGTGCCGGGCGATAACCAAACCGGCGTCGTGCTGGGAGTGCGGCATAAGTTTTGAGCCTAACCGTTCAAAGAACTCAAAGTCGAACGGTCCTTTTAGCGAAGGGCAAGCAGCCACCGACCGCAACGCCGTGGCTACTTCATGAAAAAATTTCCGGACCGTAGCGACGGGGTTAAAGCCAAACGCCCCTAGCTGCGCGCCGTGTTTCGCTCAGGAGGAAACGTCAGAAGCGCGTTGTGCCGTCCGACGATTCCGCCGAACCCTGGCCACCATATGCGACCAATATGGCTTGCGTGATGGAAAGCCCCAGCCCCACGCTTTCGGACTCGGTGCGCGTGCCACGGAATGGCGAAACGCCTGCATAAATGCGCATATCGTCCGCCGAACGCGCCGACCATCGATATCTGGTAGCCTGACGTCCTGGATAGTTGCCTGGACTCTATGGGGACAGGTGGTGGACGATCGTCTGTTGAGTTGAGCGGCCATTTCCGGGAACTACCGGAAGCGAAAGGCATCACGGCTGTTATCGCGCCAAGCCTGCTGTATCGGGCTGCTGAGGACGTGCCGTCTGGCGGCGCGTGCCTGACCATACGGCGACTTCGGCGGCTATGCCCAACGCCGCCAACAGGCCCACGCGGGCCGCCGAGCGACTCGCTGTGGGCGGTGGCCCTGACGCTTACACGCGTGCCGCTGATATTGGGGGGAACTAGGGTCTAGCCATATCGCGGCGTTTGCTGCGCAACGCGGGCGCGTGGCCTAGCTGCGTATGCGCGGTTGCAGGCCAGCATAGCGTGGCTAATGCAGTCGCGCGAGGACATGCAAAATGTCGTTGCCCCGCGTCGTGATGTGGAGACGATCGCCGTAACCCAAATTTTCCAGATGCACCAACTGCCGCTCAACCAATGCCTCGATCGTCGCGCGATCGAGGTCGGCGACATTTGGTGCTGCGTCTTCGATCAGCATGAGTGTGGCAACTTCATGTGGTGTCAGCATCGTTGTCTCCAGAACCCCCAGGACTGAATCGGCGGATGATTCCGCTCTCGCAGCGACGGGCTTCAGTATTCATTCAATGCCGGCAGCGCAGAGTCGTCAAGGTAAGACACTGGTCGCGGGTTTGCCATAAGGCGATGCCTAGTTTCCTTGACGGCTATGAGGCCCCCTTTACCAGCTGGGCCATCCAGACCAGTCCCTGCATGGAATGCCCTACGACTTTGGGGGCGGCGCTAGTCGTGCGCGGCATTTCTTACCTCTTCTGGGCGACATAACGATTGCTGCCGCGCACCGTTTGCCGATCTCGGCTACGACAAGGCTTCGGCATGCCCAACCCATCTCGGAGCGCAGTTTGGGCGGCGTGCGCAGCTGAAGGCGCACAGCCGTGTCCCAGTCTGGACCCTGCTGGAGCGGCACGGAAATCCCTATCCGCGATGCAAAAGCCTGAATGCCAGCAAGCCGGCCGCTTGAAAACCGCGCTGCTGCTGGCGCAGGCGTGCACACCGCGACGGGGCCGCGCAGGTTCGCCGCGGAGCCCATCCTAGGCCCCGTAACTGAAGTCGGTCCGCGTGCCTGGAGCGCCGGCTTGCGGTGGTTGCTTGGTCCCTACTTCGCGATGCCGTCGACCGGCACCTTCTCTCCAGGCCTCACACGCGAGAAATCGCCGACATGCTGCGTCTGCGCCGTGGCGCAACTTGAAGCCGATGACCAATGCAGTGCCGATCAGGATTGGACTGATGGTCCCGGAATCAGCGCCGGCGCCGCGCCGTCATTCTATGAAAAGGAAATCTTGGCGTGAGCGCAGCAAAAACCTAGATTCACGGTAGCGCATTGCCGTTTGCAAACCGCTTCGCTGGTTTGTCAGTCGAGCCACAGACCCGCCCATGGTTCGCCCGCTGGTATCTCCCTGTACGACCAAGGAGGACATTATGCGTATCCTATTGCTGATCACGGTCATGTTGGGTGGATGCGCGACCGTCGGCTAACGTACCGCGCAAGCCCAGCGCGACATGGACATCTCACTACGGGTTCGGGGACCGGCTTGCAAAAGCTTGGACATCCGAAGGCTCGGATCCGTGGCGTGACTGCGTGTTACGGCTCAGTGCAGGAAGCGGACCATCTATGCATCGACGGTTTTGAATCCGATCGCCCCGTACCACGGGGCGTCTCACTGTCAGTTGGCTTCCCACGCAGCCCCGACGCGTAGCAATTGCGCGTTGCATTACCGCTTCCGGTTCTTTTCAATTGCTGCGCGAATGCGACCCACGCACTGCTTAACCTTACCCCCGTGAAAAGGTCCATAGTACAAATGAGGACGGCATGTCGGCGATCACGCCATGGCTGCACCACGCGCCGTGGCGGGACACCTGCTCGCCGCGACGACGCTATCGCGCGTCGGCTCGGAGGGCCCAATGCGTAAGCCTATGAATCAGCTTTTGCGTGTCATCGTGCTGCTGACCTTGGCACTGGCTTTGCCCCTGCGCGCGCACGCCTGGCCATTGGACAGTTGCTGTATCGCCGGCATCGCCCAAATGCTGACACACATGCTTGTTCAAGAGGGGCAAGCCAGTGTCGATACCAGCAGTCAACATGACTGCGTCAGTCAATCCAGTTGTGCCGGTCGTCTTCCCTGCCCGGCCTCCGCGTGTGCAGCCTTCGCAGGCACGCCGTGGGCCAGCGGATGGGCCACGGATGCATGGGCCAGCGTGTTGGTCGCGCATCCGGAATTCGCGTATCGCTCCATCGTTCCGCCCCGTCTCGAGCGCCCGCCCAAACGGAACCGTGTGTAGCGCGATCCGCCACACAGGGATGCCGCACTTGGTGGCGTCTCACCAGCACGCTCCTGTCTGACTTGGACATCAGCGGCGTTGCCGGCCGCTCTCTTGGGTTGGCCGGCGAGCTGCATACACCGAATGAGGAAAATCATGAAGTCCCTACTCCACGCTCTCGTGGGCGCCGTCTCCCTTGGAGTCTCCCTGTCGGCCGTCGCCGGGCCGAACTGGGATGTGATTGAAAGCGCTCGTACCGCCAAACGGGCTGAAGCGCAGCAACACAAGCCACAGAAGCCGGACGACTCCAAGGCGATGTTGCGCCACCATGACGCCATGATGCAAAAGTGTCGCGAAATGATGGATCAGACCAAGTAACCCAGCCGCTCTCCGGTGCGCTGCGTGCGCGCGGTCGCCGGAGCGATCTCCGGGCGGGCATCAACTAGGCGGCCACCGCCCTTATCCGGCGCACTACGCGGCCGCCGGTCCAGCAACAACTTAGCCCGCCCATCATGCGCTTATGCATCAACAGCATGCCTACCACAGCCAGGATGGCAATCACGCAGATGATTGTGCACACAACTCGCACGGAGGCGGCTCTTCCGATGGACCCGCGATGGGTGGCACGCCGCAGCCGCCGGCACGAATGAGCGACTTCGTCAACGGTGACGGCGCAACGAATCGACGCTAGGGATGTCTTCGCCATGCTCGACCGGACGCTGAGACGGCATCCCGTCGCCGCTGGTGGCGGCCGGAAGAACCGACGCGTTTAATGACAGCGACGTTGCAGTCCTGTAGTCCGCGCGGGCTTTCGCGTGACCGTAGAGAGCCAAAAAGTTAGCGTCATGGCCGTTCTGCCGTTGGCAGCCGATCGTGCTACGCCATGGCGCGGCATGCCTGCGCACAACGCCGGCACGCTTGAGCGCATTCCTGGCAATGCTGAGCCGCATGTCGCTCGCACTCGGCACCGCATGCTTCGCAAGCGGTCGCGCAAAGGTTGCACAGATCCTTGGCGAAGCGACTTCCCCGCGCCATATAGGCGCTGGCCATCCGGCACATTGCGGCGCAATCGAGATCCAGGCGAATGCACTCGGCCATCTCGTGTACGTTCGGCTCACTTAGACACGAGGCGGCGCAGTGCTCGCATGCCACTGCGCAAGCATTGCACTCGTCGATACAGTGTTGAAAATTCTGATGCGGCATGGTCGGCTCCTTGAAGTGATGACGCCACGTCGGCGCCGCTATCGTCACAGCAATATTTGGACCGGCCGCACCGCGAGGCCGCAGCGCTCGCACGTTTTGCCCTCCCTTTGCTCGCGACGGTGCTATGACCGCGCTCATTTCCGCTTAAAGATTGAGGCCAAATTACAAGGCGAGGAATATCTTTCAGGAATAAGCTTGCGCGTTGATTACAGCCCGGTAATGTCGTGGCCTGCCGGCACTTCGAGTTTATGGCGACTTAGTATTTCGCTGGTCATGCGCGGATGACTCCGTTTGATTCGCTTCCTTGGGAGGGGCGATGCCAACATTGCTCGGGCTGACCAGTTCGTCCCGCACACGCGCCTCTTCTCGCGTTGCCTTCGCCGACGAGCGTTCTCCCGCGCGATGCCCGGCGCTCAATTTGAGACCAGCATTCACGCGCGGGCTATCCAATCACGGCACGCGCTTTGCTATCTGCTTTGCTATCTGTTGGGCTGCCAGTGCCGCCGCGCCACCAAGGGACGGCGCCCGGCGCACGCAAGCACCATGGCGTTGACCCGCGATGTCGGGAAGTCCTGGACGCCTGCGCCGATAACCTGTGCCGCCATGAAACTCGGTACAAGGAGGCATGATGGGCTCGATCTCCATCTGGGCGGCCACGCGCCCGCGTCGGCCTCGACCGGCCCTTGAGGGCGACCTGCGCGTCGACGTGGTGATCGTCGGTGCCGGCATCACGGGCCTGACCGCCGCCCTGCTGCTCGCAAAGACCGCCCGGTCGGTGGCGGCGATCGAAGCCCGTGCCGTAGGCGCGGGTGATAGCGGCGGCTCCACCGGTAACCTGTATCAGACCGTCACCGGTGGCCTCGA
Source organism: Cupriavidus sp. R6-3 (assembly GCF_059772245.1). Taxonomy (NCBI): domain Bacteria; kingdom Pseudomonadati; phylum Pseudomonadota; class Betaproteobacteria; order Burkholderiales; family Burkholderiaceae; genus Cupriavidus; species Cupriavidus sp. R6-3. The sequence goes on along the minus strand of NZ_JCBAJO010000008.1, from coordinate 26,047 downwards.
AACGCTGGCGGCTAAGTGCGAAGCGGACACCGCCCGCGCCGTCGTAGCGTCTCGCGGGGAAGCGATCGCCTGGATCGAGCAGCAAGCGCAGGCGATGGGGCCGAGCAGCGGCTTCCGCCGCTGCCCGATGTACCAGTATCCGCTAAGCCCGGATGCCGAGCCGACCATACTGGGGGAGCTGAAGGCATTGCGCGCAGCAGGTCTGGACGCGCAGTTGGCCTCTGAGATGCCCCCCGGCTTGCCCGCCGCAAAGGGCGCGGTGCTTCTGCTTTCGGCACAAGCGCAGTTCCATCCGATCGGCTATCTGCACGCCTTGGCCCTGCAAGCCGAACACGCCGGCGCCCGCCTCTTCGAAAACTCCCCTGCCCTCGAGCTGGACCTGGAAGTCGGCGTCGTTCGCACACGGACCGGTACCGCCTTCGGCCACCATATTGTGCTGGCCACCCATTCCCCGCTGGGTTTTCACTTGGTGCAAGCCGGCATGGCTGTGCGCCGCGAATATGGTTTGGCCTTCCACGAACAAGCCGTTCCGGCTGGCATCTTCTGGGCGCAGGCCCATCCCAGGCTATCGGTCCGCGGATTGGAGGCAAACGGCAAGCATTACTTGCTTTGCATCGGTGAACACCACGAAACGGGAAGGCATGATGCAGCCGCGGCACTCGCTCAACTTGAACGGGCCGCGCAGGAATACCTGGCTGTCGGTTCACCCGTTCAGCGCTGGTCGGCACAACACTTTCATTCTCCGGACGGCCTTCCCTACATCGGCCGGGACGAGTCAGGGGCTTTCATCGCCACTGGTTTCTCCACCGACGGGCTGGTGTACGGCACAGTCGCGGCCCACATCATTACTGATCAGATCATCGGCGCGCAGAGCCGTTGGAGTTCGCTGTACCTGGGGTCGCTTCAGAGAACGGAAAATATTGCACGCTAAGCCAGTCGGCACGGACGTCGGCTACCGAGCGGCAAAGGCCTGACCTATTTGGTGTGCCCGCTTGACTTCGTCGCTTTGCAAGTAAATCGAGGTGGTGGCCACCGACGCGTGGCGTAGGTTATCGCGCACGGTGGTCAGTTCCGCGCCGCGAGCGAGGGCGTGTGTAGCGTGGGTATGCCGCGTCCAGTGGGGACTGGCTCGGCGCAGCTTTTCGGCGAGTGTCGGGTGGTCGCCGGCGATGATGTCCGCGGCCTGGCCAAAGAAGCGCCGCATTACCATCCACAGCCGGGTGCCGGTGATGTTAGTGACGCTGTCCTGCTCCAGGCTGGCGATCAAGGGTGTCCTGGGGTCCCAACGGGCTGGTGTCACCGGCAGTCCGCGCTGTACAAGATGCTGATCGAGTGCGGTTCGCGCAAGTGGCGGTAGCGCCACCTTTCCCGGGCGCCCACCTTTGCCGACCAGGTGCAGCCAGCGGTCGTTGCGCTCGTCAGTGCGGATATCGCCCAGCGTCGCGCCAACCAGTTCGCTGGCCCGCAGGCCGGTCGCGTAGGCAAAATCGAGAATGAAGCGCAAGCGCTGCGCTGCGGGCACGTCCCACCCGTACGACCATTCCAGGCCATCGGCAATGGTGCGCACCAGCAGCCATTCGCCCTCAGTAAAGCCACGTGTGGTATCGAGTGGCGCGACCCGCGTGCGGCCGCGGACTTTGATGCCGGCAAACGGGTTGGCCAATACATAGCGCTGCTCGATCAGCCATCGGAACATGGCGCCCAGCACCGTGAGGGCGTAGGCCGTCGAACGTGCCGATAGCCCCCGTGCGAAGGGGCGCCAGTCGGGCGCGCTGCGTGCCCGCGGTGGCCCGATCCAGCGCTCACGCGGAGTTGGTCGCCGCAGGAACCCGCGGTAGGCGATGGCGTCCTCGGTCGTAAGCGACGACAGCGCCCGACCGCGCTCGATAATCGCCCACAGGATCAGGCGTTCCGCCTCCTTGCGATAGGCGCGCTGCGTGGTCTGGGTTTCGTGCAGGGCGAGCCAGGCCTGCACGGCTTCGTAGTCGTTCGATGCGTCGAGCGTGCAGGCCTGTCGCGGTGCCCGGAAGCTGCCTCGCGAGCCGTCCACCTCGTCGGGCAGTTTCAGCCGCTCCCACGGGACCACCTCGCCTGGCGGCGCGCCGACGATCAGGGCACGCGCACGCTCCGTCAACCGCGGATGGGCGTGGAAGAAGGCCTCGATGTGCCGCGCGCTCGCTTGCCCCAGCCCCGGGATCGCGCCCCACCAGCGGCGCCGGCGCGGCACGCGCACGGTCAGGTCCGCCAGTGTGGAAATGCCGTGGGCTCGCAATGCGCGCACGGCCCGCGGTGCCAGCCACAGTTCAATGTCGTCGGTGACCTGTGGCTGCGGCGCAGGCAGAGCACGCAGAACCCTGATGGCCTGGCCATCGGCGAGGCCATCGGGATTGCGGGGACGCTATGCGTCGATTCACCTACAAACTTGGGCGCCAGCGGCCGTCAGCATTTTCGTTAAGTTGCTGAGGTGCGTTGGCCGTAGCGAGCGCAGACAGTTGTGACACAGCCGCAACAGCCCTACCGCGGCGGGGAGGGCTGGCAATCGCAGTGATGATAGTGTGGAACTTGCGGCAGACTGAGACCGCTAACCAACACTCCAGGGAGACCTTTCTTGAAACGGATCACCATCATTCTCACGGCCGTTCTGGCCTGTGCGTCGGGCGGCGTGTGGGCGCATAGTGGTGGGACTGACAGCCAAGGCTGCCATATGGACCACAAGACCGGCATTCGTCACTGCCACTGAAGTCAAGCAGTATTGCGGCGTCCGCCGACATCGCGGACGCCAGCGGCTTAAGGTCTTGAGTAGTTTGCTCGGCCTCAAAAAAGCGAAGCGGGGCTTCCCTTCTTGCGCCGGTCTCCGTCCTTGCCTGACCGCGCCACCCTTGCGGTTACTTCCACCTTCGTAGCACACGTTGAAACACCAGACTGTTCGGCAGCTGCAGCACCACCTCTTGTCCTTCGACTGTTGTTTCCAGTAAGGTGGTATAGACGAGATTTACGTCGAGCACACGGCCCTTAATTCCCGGCTTTTCCCCGTTCTCAAGAAGCTCCACAACATCCCCAATGCGGAACGCACCGGTGACGTATATCAGGAGCGCGCAGAACAGGTTCGAGAGTACACTCCACGCGGCGAAAAACGCGACCGCCCCGACAGTGGCAAATCCCGTGAATGCGGTCCACAGGACGGTTCCAGACACGCCCATTCGCTCCAGAGCCCAGAGCGTGGCAGCTACGTACACGATGGTCGCGACCACACGCAAAGACAGCGCCGCAACTTTTCCTGGCAGAGAATATGTATTGGTCAGCTTTCTAAGCAACCGCCGCGCGATGCGCACTGCTAACCATGCGCCAGCCGCAATCAGCACGACCTCGATAGCGGGAACAAGAATGTCGAACCAATCTGCCAGCCACTGCGGCAAGCTTTCGTGTATAGCTTGAAGAAGTTTGTTCATCGAAATAGAGATACAGCCACAGCACCGTACTGTGGCACAGATACCAATAATCGGATTTTTACCGTTCCGGTCTTTGCTTGAAGGTCAAGCGCGACAACTTACATGCCGGCGTCGTGCCTACACTCACCGGTTTTTGATCGAGGTGCAGGCTCGATCGGCTCAACCAACAGATCACCGAAAAAGTAGGCGGCAAATTGATGGCGATTGCTGAGGTTCGCCTTGGCGAATACGCCCGCGGCAATTGTCCGCACCGTCACATCATGCCACGCTAGCGAGTGAGCGCACTCTTCAAGGGTCAACCCTTTTATGAGAAGCATCGCCACTTCCGTTTCCGATGGCGTATATTTCCAGCGCTCGAACTGCAGCAGCATCGACTGCAACAACTGCCGCGTCGCCTGAATTGCCACCTCGTTTCGTTCCGCCATCACCTGCCCTCGTACCTTGGCTGCGCCAGGTAGCGCCTCAGAAACAGGTCGGTTTGGGCTGACACGACGACACCGTTTTCGAATCACGAACCAAAGGATCGCGAGGCCGCCCACTACCTACGCGACTGCGTCGGCGACGACATGAGCGTCCGGTGTTCGCGTTGCAAGGTGGTAGAAATCCCACGCCTGATAGGTCGAGATTGCCATCAGAAGTGCCGTCAGTCTCGACCGCATAGCAGCGAAGTCCTTGCGACTTTTTGGGGTTGACAACGAACACCCCGGATCTAAGCGCAGCGCGAAAGACAAGCACCTTCGAAAGAGGCTGCGCCTAAGAACATCTGATGGAAAGCGACTTCCTAGGCTTGAGCACTAAGGGTGATGAGGCCCGCTGACAACTGCGGGGCGTCAAGTTTACTATGCAGAACATTGCGGCGACATTGCCGAATGGTTACGCACCAACGCATCGAACCCGACGCCCGTTCTCCGAAGCACTTGGGTTACCATGAGCTAACGCTGACGCTTCGTCAGGCAACTTCTTCTGCCGCAAAGCACTCGACGGCGGACTGCGCCGTCATCATCTCGTAATCCCCCCGACAGGTGAGCGCCCTAGAATCCCGCTGTTCGCTCTCTGCTGGCCAAGTCGCCATCCTTCGGACTCCCGCGTGAATCGCATCCTCGGCTCGTGGGGCGTCAAGCGGCGCCGCGTGAACTGCTCCATGATCCAACATCACGACGGCGACGAACCACATCCGGCATCTATGTCGTTGCGCCCTGAGAGCATTTGACCAAGCGCGGTAGCAGTGGCCACCGCACACCTGGACGGGCAGTCTCTTGAAGCGACAGATTTTCATGGCTTTGACCATCGCACTCACGGTGGTCCTCTGGATGTCCACGCTATCCGTGCGTCCCCTCTATGAACCCGACGAGGGTCGTTACGCCGAGGTTCCGCGCGAGATGTTCGTCTCCGGCGATTGGGTCACGCCGCGGTTGAACGGCATCAAGTTCTTCGACAAGCCGCCCCTGCAGTATTGGGCGACCGCCAGCGCCTATACGCTCTTCGGGCCGTCCGAGTGGACAGCAAGGATCTGGAGTGCGCTTGTGGGACTGCTGGGCGCACTCGCCGCATGGTGGGCGGCGCGATCGCTCTATGACACGCGCATAGGCCTCGCCTCAGCGCTGGTGCTCATCGGCGCTCCCCTCTGGATTCTCGGCTCGAATCTGACAACAACAGACATTGGTGTCGGCGCACTGCTCGGCAGTGCCGCTCTCGTTTTCGCCGTGGCCTACCAGAATCGGGAACCTCGCTTATACCCCCTGATCTGGTTGTTGGTCGGTCTGGCATTTCTTGCCAAAGGCCTGATTGCCCTGGTACTGCCAGGAATCACGCTGCTGCTATACGGGGCGGTCACTCGACAATTTTCCGCATTTTTTAGCGCGAGATTCTGGCGCTGGAGCCTGCTTGCGGTGGCCATCACCATGCCTTGGTTTGTCGTGGTGTCCCAGCGCAACCCCGAATTTCTGAATTACTTCTTCATCCACGAACACTTCGCGAGATTCTCGTCCTCGGTTCACGAGCGGGACAAGCCATTCTGGTTCTTCCTGGCCGTTGGTGCGGCAGGCGTCCTGCCGTTCATGGGCTTGATTCCCCGTGCTATCGCACTCCGCTCTCGCAGCGCACAGGCAACGCCTGGCTTCGACGCACGACTGTTTCTGTCGCTGTGGGTAGTCGTTGTCATTGCCTTCTTTTCGATTTCGCGCTCGAAGCTGCCGCTCTATATCCTGCCCGCCTTACCACCGGTGGCCGTCTTGCTCGCGTACAGATCCATGACTGCAGCCCGCCCCACACTGGCGGCAAGCTTTCTTGCCATGCCTGTGCTCGGCGTTGCCATCGCCGTGCTGCTATGGCATCCGACAATGTCGAATGCGGTACTGAAGCTCAATATCAGCAATCCGGCCTCATTGCATACCTGGGGCGCCATCACGATGGGCATTCTGGTCATCGGTGGCTTCCTGGCCTTTGGGATCGCCCTGCGCGGCCACAGGCTCTGCGCGGTTGCCGTCGCTTCGCTGGCGACGCTGGCCAGCCTTCAGGCTGGCTTGATGGCGTCTCGGGCGTTTGGGTCCCTCTCCATCAAACCACTTGGCTTGGAAGCCAAGGCGGCGTCCCGCGACAACACACAACTGTTCAACGTGGGCCAGATTGACCGAGGTCTGGCGTTTTACGCCGAACGAGAACCGATCATTGTCGGGGCCAGATCCGAGCTGGATCTCGGCTTCTCGGTCGAGCCCGACAAGTGGATTGCTAATGAAGAAGCTTTTGCGCAGCGATGGCTGACCCCTGGTCACAAGCTCGCGGTCATGCGGCACGAGACGTTTCATCGACTGAGACCGCTGCTCGGCGGCAACACAACTGTGATCGGACGACATGGCGTCAACGTTCTGGTGCAAAAACCATGAACATCCCATCACGATTTGTACGGTTTCTGGGCGCGGGGGCGACGGCAACCGCTACACACTACGCAACACTGATCACGCTGGTCGGTTTCGGGGTTGCAGCGCTACCGGCGTCTGCCGCCGGCAGTGTTGCAGGCCTTCTGACGCACTACTGCATCAGCAGCCGATGGGTGTTCACACCAGTCCGACCACAACGCGCCACTTTCGGACGGTTCATTCTCGTTTCCGCGCTGGCGTTCTTTCTTAACTCACTTCTGATGTGGGCTGGACTAGCATTGGGGCTTCACTACCTGGTTGCTCAAATCCTCTCGACAATTTTCGTCATGTTGGTCAACTACGTACTCCATGCAAATTGGACGTTCATGAATGGAGCGATGCGATGAATGCCGCCAGCCTGCTGCCAGAGAAGATCTCGGTCGTCGTACCGCTCTTCAATGAAGAAGCTGTCCTGCCACAGTTTCACTTTCGGCTTCTCCGCGTGATGGATGGATTGGCATCGGACTACGAGATTATCTACGTGGACGATGGCAGCCGCGATCGATCACTGGCGGTTGCACACAATCTCAAGGCGGCCGAAGCGCGCGTCGGCATTGTCGAGCTGAGTCGCAACTTCGGCAAGGAAGCCGCGCTAACGGCGGGCCTCGACGTGGCAAGCGGCGACGCCGTTGTGATCATCGACGCCGATCTGCAGGATCCGCCCGAACTGATTCCGTCGTTGATCGAGAAATGGCGCGAGGGGTTCGACGTGGTGTACGCCACGCGCACTTCCCGGGATGGCGAATCGTTCCTCAAGAAGTTCACCGCGCACTGGTTTTACCGCCTGATGGGCAAGCTCAGCGATACGGAGATTCCGGCCGACACCGGCGACTTCCGCGTCATGAGCCGTCGTGCCGTTGCCGCACTCGGACAACTCCGGGAGCAGCACCGCTTCATGAAGGGGCTGTATGCCTGGATAGGATTCCGGCAGACGGCCGTCTTGTATCGGCGTGACGCGCGGGCATCCGGGACGACCAAGTTCAACTACCGCAAGCTGTTGCGTTTTGCCGTGGATGGCATCACTGCCTTTTCCACCGTGCCGCTCAAGTTTGCAACCTCGATCGGCCTGCTTGTTGCCGTTCCCGCCTTTGGCATGGCCGCCTTCATCGTTGGCAAGACGCTGCTCTACGGCGACCCCGTACACGGCTACCCATCCATGATGACCGCCCTGCTTCTGCTGGGCGGCCTGCAACTGGTTTTCCTAGGCGTGCTCGGGGAATATGTTGGGCGTCTGTTCAATGAAGTCAAGCGGCGGCCGGTGTATCTGGTGGCAAGCTATACGGCGCCGATCGGCCCCGGCACCCCCACCGCTGAGCCGGGGCAGGTGGCCGCAGCGACACGGGGTGGCACCCCGCCTGCAGCAATCTTTCACGCACCCGGATGCCCGGAAGGCAAAGCTCCTGGCCTCCCCGAGGCTCCTCAGCGGGATGCCATCCTCACGGAAACCCTTGCGCCAAGCCGATAGACAGCCCGCCTTCCATGCGCTCTCACGACATGGCCAGCAACTATCGGGATCATGACGTTTTCGAAAGAAAGAGCCTCGTATTCAACTTATTCCGTTCTTCGCATCCACCGACCATTGACCCTGTAGTCACTACAGACTATTTACTACAGGCATTGGCTGACGCGTAGCAGCGCAAGTCGTCGCAGCACCCGACACCACGGGGCCGCAGCGACGATCCATCCACTTAGGAGGAATGATGGGTTTCTTGGAAAGGCTCATGGGCCGTCACAGCGGCGGTCATCACGGCGGCGGAAGTGAGCACGGTCGTCGAGGAGGTCATCATGATGGTGGCGGCAGCTACGGCTATGGGAATCCTTTGCCACCACAAAGCCCCGCCGGCGTCCACTGCCCCAACTGCGGCACGGTGAGCGCCCAGGGCGCGCGCTTCTGCCAGCAATGCGGCAGTTCACTGGCTCCGGCGCCGTGCAGTCGATGCGGCACCTTACTCCCACGCGACGCAAAGTTCTGTGGAAGTTGCGGCAATGCCGCCAAATGAGTCGGCGGCCATAGCTGCCGCCGCATCTGGCATCGCCATCATTGCGGCCGGGGCCCGTCATGGGGATTTGTCGCGATAGGCTAGCAGTCGAAGCGCATTGAACACGACGATCAGCGTCGACCCCTCATGCATGGCCACGGCGGGCCCGATACCGAGGCCGAGGATCGTGGCTGGCAGAAGGAACGCCACGACGCCGAGGCTGATATACACGTTCTGAAGGATGATGGCCCGCGTATGTCGGCTTAAACCGACCACAAAAGGCAGGTGTTGGAGGTCGTCGGCCATCAGCGCAACATCCGCCGTTTCCAGTGCCACATCTGAACCTGCCGCACCCATTGCGATGCCCACCGTGGCGTTGGCCATTGCCGGCGCGTCGTTGACGCCGTCGCCGACCATGGCCACTTTGGCTTCCGCGCGCAACGTCTGGATGGCTTTGACCTTGTCCTCAGGCATCAGATCGCCCCAGGCTTCATCGATACCTACGTCCTTGGCGACGGCTTCGGCTGCGCGCTGGTGATCGCCGGAGATCATGATCATGCGTGTGATACCCAGCCTGCGCAGTGCCTCGAGGGCAGCGCGCGCCGAGGCGCGCGGCGTGTCCATCAGCCCAATGGCGCCGAGGTCCCGATCTCCCTGCCTGACGATCATTGTCGTGCGGCCAGTGCTGCGCAGCGTCTGCACTGCGCTCGCCATCGATTCGCTAAGCGGTGCAATCCCGTCGGCGCCGAACATGTCAGGCTTGCCAATCCAGACGGTCTTACCGCACAACGTCGCCGTGACCCCGCGTCCGGTCAAGCTTTGGAGATGAGACGCTTCCGGGATGGAACTGCCTTCCAGGCGCTTGCGGCCATCGCGGGCAATGGCCGCAGCCAACGGGTGGTCGCTGAGCGACTCCACGGCGACCGCTACGCTCAACAATTCCGCTTCAGCTACTCCTTCGGCGACCATCACATCGGTAATACGGGGGCGCCCCTCCGTCAGCGTCCCCGTCTTATCGAATGCAATGGCTTTCAGTGAACCCAGGTTTTCGAGCGGCGCCCCGCCCTTGATCAGTACACCCCCTCTAGCGGCGCGCGCTACCCCCGACAGCACCGCGCTCGGTGTCGCGATGGCGAGCGCGCATGGGCTGGCGGCAACCAGCACCGCCATGGCGCGGTAGAAGGTCGCACTGAACGGCTCATTGATCACTAGCCCTGCAAACAGCAGCAATACCGCCAGCACAAGCACTGCAGGAACAAAGATCCGTTCGAACTTCTCAGTGAACCGCTGGCTCGGTGACTTTTGCGCTTCGGCCTCGTTGACCATCTTGACGACTTTCGCCAGGGCGCTGTCCGTGGAAAGGCGCGTCACTTCCACTTCAATGGCGCCGGCGCCATTGATGGTTCCGGCGAACACGCGGGACACGGCCCCTACGGCATCGGGCTTCCTCCTGGCTGCGGCGGCGTCATCCACGGGCTGCTTGTCGACCGGGATGCTTTCGCCAGTAACCGGCGCTTGATTGACTGCGGAAGCCCCCTTTACCAGAAAACCATCGGCGGGGAGGCGTTCGTTCGGCCGAACCACCACCACATCCCCCACCTGCAATTCCTCGACGGGGACCTCTCGTACCTCGCCTTCACGCCGCACACTTGCTGTAGCCGGTGCGAGCGCCGCCAACGCTTCGATCGCCCGCTTGGCGCGCCCCATGGCGTAGTGTTCGAGCCCGTGGCCGAGACTGAACAAAAAGAGAAGTAGCGCGCCTTCCGCCCAAGCGCCTAACGCCGCCGCCCCTGCGGCGGCTACCAGCATCAGTGTGTCGATTTCGAACTTCTTTAGCCGGAGGTTCTCTATCGCTTCCCGAACGGTATAGAAACCACCAAAAAAATACGCGCCGACAAAGAAGGCAACCGGAATCCATGCTGGCAGGCTGCCGAACAGCTTACCAACGGCAAATCCGAGACCAAGCAAGGCCCCACAGATCAGGGAGAAGATTAGCTCAGTATTCGGGCCAAACACGCTGCCGTGTGCGTGGGCCTCATGCCCCTCGCCTTCCCCATGTGCATGATCCTTGACGCCTTCGCGGTGTTCATGGTCTGCATGACCGCTCTTCCGGGCACCGATCTCAACCGGCGCGAGCCCGCGTTTTGACAGGGCCTGCTCGATCCCTGCCGCGGAGATCCGATCGTTGTCGAATTCGACGCGCGCTATGCCGGAGGCGCTGACTTCGGCCTCGATGACGCCGGGCAAGGCCCGCAGTTGGCTAGCTACGGTTCGCGCTCGTCGTTCGTGCCAGACGCCCTTCAATTGCCAAAGCACATGACCAAACCGCGACGAAATCACCGCACCCGTGCTTGTCACCAGCTCCCGGATGCGGGCAAGGGAAATCGCTGCGGGATCGTAGTGGACACATATCTGTGAATCGCTATCAACATTTGCAGTTTTTATATGCGCCGCCTCGACGCCCTCTTTCCCTCTCAGTTCGGACAGCAACCGTTCTACACAGGGATCAGAGGAATCGGGAAGGCCAGGAAGCAAGACAGGAATGTCCAGGCGCAGCTTTTCGGTCATTGTCGCGGGCTCCAGTCAGTCTGAATCGGCATTCACGCCGTTGCACACTATTAGCAACTAGTGTGCCCCGCATTGCAACAACAAAGCTCAACGAGTCAGCGCCCCAATGCCCCGCCGTAATGCGTTGGTAATGTGCCCGCAATCTGAGCGTACTATCTTGCGGATGACAGGATCCTCATGTCATCCGTCCAGGAACCATACAGATGATTAGCGCCGTCGCATGCTCTGCCTTGCTGGCCTACGCTTTGCCGGCTCCTGCGACCGGTGATCGACTCAGCGAGAAGCCGACCCAGTGGCACACCCTCGCCATTGGACATTCAGACACGGGATACGCCTCCCGCGACCAACGGGTTGCCTGGGCGGCCAACCCGCGACATCGCACAGCCAAACATCCGTCGAAGCAGGAATCCGCAGCGAGCACACCGGAGCCGTCTTCCAGAGACGCGTCCAGCGCTGTCGCCGCACCCAAGCCGCCCTGCCAGTAGTCGCGGTTTCCCCGCTAGGGCCGCATGTCCTGGTAGAGCTTGAGCATGTCCTTGTACTCGTCGGCAGTCTTTTGAATGGAGAACCGCATCCGCAGCGCGTTCTCTGCAAACGCCACACGCTCGACGTCCATCTCCACGGTGTTGCCGTCCATACTCGACTGCAGGGGGACGCGATACATCAGATCCTCTTCCAGCGCGGGCTTGCTTGCCTCGATGTGTCGCGGCGAAGTCATGGTCATGCCCGCAAAATTCTGGCCACTGCCCATCACCCTATCCAACTCGGCGCTGAAGTCGATATCGCGCGCCTTGTAGTTCGGCGTATCCGCATTTGCAATATTTGCAGACAGCAGCTCGAACCTCCGTGTGCGAAGTCGCAGCGCTTGCTCATGAACGCTGTCTTCGCTACGCGCCCATTTTGCGACGTATGGCGTGTCCATCCTTACTCTCCAACTAGATCGGAACCCGCAGCGTATTGCAAAGGCAGTCGATCTTGCTTCGAGAGAAGCGACCTCTTTTCGTGAGTTTCCCATTACCGGCCCGCAATGTTCGCGCGCACACAGGTTGACGCGTCCGCGCGAAAGCCATGTCAATCCACATAACCCCGGTACGTTCCACCTTGTCGTCATCACGCGACGAAGTGACCCCACGTAATTACTTCGCAATCTGACCGTCATCTGCAGATTTCTATACTCGCCCCCACCAAATTAATTTCGGGTCTTAATGAGGAGAATCCATGAAGATTAGTCGCATTGCCGTCGCATCCCTCGGTCTGTTCGCTACAACCGCATTCAGCGTGACGTATTTACCGACGGCTCGCGTATTGGGCCGCGTGATGTGTTCACCGATGGCGCACGCGGAATTTGACGCAAGCCGTCCCTGAAACTCAGACCGACCTCTGTGGGGGAGCCAGGCACCCGTCAGTTGCTTGGCTCTTGGTGCTCTTTCGCTTTATCCCGATGGCGAAAGCTTCCGAAGCTTGCCCTCCCCGGAGGGCAAGCTTTTTTTCCCTCCATCGGCGTCAATCCGGTGCCGTTCATGATGCGGTGGCGCGTGCTACAACTTCCCATCGCCTCGTGTATTGCTAAGCGGCAGAACCGACGCCAATGACGATGAAAAAGGCCCCGCATTGTGCGGGGCCTGTAGTTCACCGGTTCAGCAACGTTCAGCCACCTGTGAAGAGGTCGCTTCTATCAATATAGACGCGCACGCCAGCGCTACCCGGCAGATCCGGCATCAACAAGCCAAGGTCCACACTCGTATCCCTGACCATCTGGGCGAAGGTCCATGCGACGATCTTCTCGCCGGCCCGAAACGCCACCGTCTCGCCAGAGTCCACGTTGACATACCGCATCCCTGGCTTCACGTCGATAATGCGACTGGCCTGAGATTGGCCGGCTGGATCGCCATACAAGGTCGCGTGACGCTTCGCCATCGCCTGCGCCGTCGCCGTCGACGCAGGCACGCCCGGTTTCAACCCGGTCATTTCCAAAGCATACGAAGCCGACATCCCACCCAACAGCAACGCCGCAAACAGCAAGGCGTGTTTCTTCGTTTTCATAGTCATCTCCTTTCTAGAGACTTCGTTGATCTATGAAAACGAGTGTATAAATTGTACGCATGCTGCAGCCTTGCCCGGCGATTACAAATAGGCAATCGGGCTCATTGCACCACTCTACCCAACGACTGGTCGGTCCTGACTCGGCCTACCCACCGAAACCCGCGCTGAGGCTTCAGCACCGTTGAGCGGGAAGCGCAATGTAAAGCGTGTCTTCCCATCCAAGCCGCTCACGGCTGACGCGTCGCCGCCATGGAGCTCCATGATCGACAGGACGATGGCCAGGCCCAGCCCCGTGGACTGTGACGAGTTGGATCTCGCCCTATCCCCACGGAAGAACCGATCAAAGATGAGGGAAAGTTCCCGCTCCGGGATTGGGTCTCCAACGTTCGTGATGTCGATGCAACAATGTGCCGCTTCGCGGCGCACCACCAGATCTATCATCGAATTCGGCCACGCATGACGGACCGCATTTGACAGAACATTGTTGATCGCACGCTGGAACAGAATGGCATCAGCGACCAGGGTGGCATCCCCGCTTACCCTGATTACGACGCTTCGCTCCTCTGCAAGCACCGAAAAGTAGGCGGACAACTTGCGAAGTTCTGCATTCAACTGGAGTTCCGTCAACTCGAGCGCCACATTGGCACTGTCAGCTCGCGCGAGGAACAACATCGCATCGATCATCCTCGCAAGTCGCTGGTATTCGACCAGGCTTTCCTCCACCAAGGCGACATACTCGGGCCCGGTGCGGTCTCGTGACAAGGCGACCTCGGCATGTCCAATGAGGTTGTTAAGCGGCGTGCGCAAATCATGGGCAAGATCGGCGGAGAACCGCGACAGCTTCTGATAACCATCCTCGAGGCGTTGCAGCATCGCATTGAACGCAGAGGCGATATCACGCACTTCGGTGGGCTTGGGTGGCATGTCCACCCGGTAGCTCAGCCGTTCCACACTGATCCGGTTGATCTGCTTGATAAGTACGTGCGCCGGCTCCAGCTCACGGCGCGTAATGGCCGCCCCCACCAGGGCCGTCAATATCACACCGACGGTGGTACCAAGCACGAGCGTCGTCCGGAATCGCGCAGTCACCTGCTTCCTGTCCTCGCCAGACTTCGCCACGAACACCGTCGCCCGCGTACCGTCTCGCCCCAACACCGCATCGGCGGACTGGAACATGAGCGATGACTTTCCCGTGACCGCCGCTTGGTCAGTGCCTTCCAGCAATGCATCGTTGCCCGTGCGAAACAAAAGCCGGCCATCCAGCGCCGTGACGCGAACGATGAGGTCCGAGTAACCTCGCACCAGATCATCGAAGCGATGCTGCGCCGCCGGGACGCCCTGCACCCCGTCCACCTCGCGCAAGAAATGCTCGACCTGTTCGAGTTTTCCCTTTACAACCTCATCGTCTCTGGCCTCGAGTTGCGCGGCGAGCGAGTAGTAAGCAAAGGCGCCCATGCTGGCCAGCGCGATAGACAGTACCAATGCAAAGAAGAGCCCAAGCCGCCTCGTCAGTGACAGCGGGGTTATCGAAGTCCCGGGCCTCATTCCGTCTCCGGCCGCGCTCTGGGTCGAGGACATAGCCCATTCCCCGTACGGTATGGATCAGCTTTTGATCGAAGGGATCATCCACCTTGGATCTCAGGCGCCGGATCGCGACGTCAACGACATTGGTATCCGTGTCGAAGTTGACGTCCCAGACCTGGGACGCGATCGTGGTTCGCGACAGCACCTCCCCTCTCCGGCGCATGAGCAGGTGCAACAGCGAGAACTCCTGATTCGTCAATTCAATGCGGGTAGTTCCCCGGAATACCCGCCTTCCAAGCACGTCGATGTCCAGATCGGCAATGCGCAATCGCTCGGACTCCTTCGAGGTGCTTTGGCGCAAGCAACGCCGGATACGGGCAAGGAGCTCGGCAAAGGCGAAGGGCTTGACCAGGTAATCGTCTGCCCCCAACTCGAAGCCTCTGACACGATCCGCCACATCATCCAGCGCCGTCAGAAACAGTACGGGTGTCTCGGACTTGGATCGAATGGACTTGATGACCGTCCACCCGTCCATACCTGGCAGCATGACGTCCAGGATGATGACGTCGTAGTCGGTCTCTTCCGCCATGTGGAGCCCATCGCCACCATTGTTCGCGATGTCGACCACGAAACCCGACTCCGACAATCCCTTCTGCAAATACTCCGCAGTACGCGGTTCGTCTTCTACAACAAGTACCCGCACCTTAGTTTCCTCCTGCAGCAAGCGACTTCGATCCGACCAGTGCTGGCGATGCATTGAAATGCTGAGCTGCATCCGCTTGTTCGCATGGTGCCAGTTCGAACTGAATGGTCACGTGCGTGATATCGAATTTGTCAGCCAGCATCTGCTTCAATTCCGGTAGCACTTCCATTTCCGGGTTGACGGCCGTGTCATTCACGACATGAACCGTCAAGCTCGCCTTGCCGCTGGTAAGTGCCCAGATGTGGAGGTCATGGAAGCTTTTTACCCCGGGCGTCGCCAGAATTTGCTTCTCAACCTCTGCCAGATCCACGTCATCGGGTACGCCTTCGAGCAGCACATTCAGGCTCGACTTCAGCAGGATCCACGTGCGAGGCAGTACCCAGAGGCCGATCAGCACCGCAATGGCGGAGTCGACCCACGCCCAGCCCGTGAAGCGGATGATGATCGCACCGGCGATGACGCCAACCGACCCGAGCAGATCGCTCCAGACTTCCAGATAAGCACCCTTCACGTTCAGGCTGCTGCTTTGCCCGGAGGACAGCATGCGCATGCTGATGAGATTGATGATCAGGCCCAGCACAGCCACGACGAACATGCCGGTTGACTCAATCTGAGGTGGCGATTTCAGCCGCAGGTAGGCTTCGTACAGGATGTAGATAGCCACACCGAACAGCAGCAATGCGTTAAAGGCCGCGGCAAGAATCTCAAAACGGTAGTAGCCAAATGTCCGCTTCTTGTCCGCGGGTCGCTTGGCGATCGCAATAGCAGCCAGTGCGATGGCCAGTGCGACGGTGTCCGTGAGCATGTGCGCGGCGTCGGAGATCAACGCCAGGCTCTTCGTCATGACACCACCGACCACTTCGGCAATCAGGAACGTACCGGTCAGCGCAAGGGCGATCTTGAGCGATCGCTCGTTGCCACCGGGATGGTCGTGTGAGTGACCTGCGCCCATAGAAACTCCTATAAAAATTGGGCGGTACGATGACCGCCCAAGGATTTACGTCATGCAGGCTGGCGGCCTTGATCCGGTTGATGCGTCTGAGTGACTGGCTCGCGAGTATCTTCCGCGTCCTCATCCTTGCGGTGAGCAAGTCGATAGAGCACCGGCAACACCAGTAGGGTCAGCGCCGTGGACGACAAGATGCCACCGATTACCACCGTTGCGAGGGGACGTTGCACCTCAGCGCCCGTACCGGTGGCGATGGCCATCGGCACGAAACCCAGGGATGCCACCAGGGCCGTCATCAGCACCGGACGCAGTCGCGTCAGGGCGCCAACTCGGACCGCGCTGTCGAGGGAATGCCCTTCTTCGCGCAGCGATCGGATAAACGACAGCATCACCAGACCATTGAGCACCGCCACCCCGCACAGCGCGATGAAGCCCACCGCTGCAGTAATGGACATCGGAATGCCGCGTATCCACAGGGCAAGAATCCCGCCAGTCAGCGCAAAGGGAATGCCCGTGAAGACTAGCAAGCCATCCTTGATGTTGTTGAACATCGCAAACAACAGTACGAAGACCAGCAACAGCGCCACCGGCACTACCACCTGCAGGCGGGTGGTGGCGGACTGCAGTTGCTCAAAGGTGCCACCCCATGTCATCCAGTAGCCAGCCGGGATCTTGACCTGGCTTTGGATAGCCGCTTCCGCCTCGGGCACGAATGAACCAATATCACGTCCACGAACGTTGGCACTGATCACGATGCGGCGCTTGCCGTTCTCGCGCGAGATCTGGTTCGGGCCGGGCGCCATTTCCAGCGTCGCCACCTCGCTCAATGGGATAAACGTCGTTCTCGCGTCCACTCCTTTTGGCAACGGAATCGGCAATCGGCGCAGAGCCTCGACCTCGCCGCGCACAGCTTCGGGCAGGCGGACCACGATATCGAAACGACGATCGCCCTGGAAGAAGGTTCCGGAATCACGGCCTCCGACGCCCGTTGCCACCGCGTCTTGCACGTCGCTCATGTTAAGCCCGTATCGCGCCGCCTTCTCCCGATCGATCTTGACCGTCAGCATCGGCAAGCCGGTGGTCTGTTCTACCTTCACCTCCTGCGCGCCGGGGATGCCCTGCAGCACGGCCGATACCTTCTTCGCCGTCTCGCTGAGCACGTTGTTGTCATCGCCGAAGATCTTGACTGCGACGTCCGAGCGGACCCCGGAGATCAGCTCGTTGAACCGCAGCTGGATCGGTTGGGAGAACTCGTAGTTGTTCCCGGGGATCTTGCCGGCTTCCTCCTGGATGGCGGACAGCAGTTCGGCATGTGTTTTCTTCGGCTCTGGCCAATCCTTCTCAGGCTTGAGCATGATGTAGCCATCCGAAATATTCGGCGGCATCGGATCGGATGCAATCTCCGCCGTACCTGTCCGCGCAAACACGCGCTCGATTTCGGGGAATTTTGCCTTGAGGGTCGTCTCGATCGTCTTCTGCATCTCCACGGACTGCGACAGGCTCGTGCCAGGAATGCGCAGCGCCTGGATGGCAATGTCGCCTTCGTTCAGATTGGGGATGAACTCGCTGCCCAGGCGGGCCGCAATGGCCACGCACAGAACAATTGACACCGCGGCAAACGTCAATACAACGGCCGTGTTCGCGAGCGACTTTTCCAGCAGCGGCTCGTAGCGACGCTTCGCCCAGAGCATGAGACGATTTTCTTTCTCGGCCACCCGTTCGCCGATGAACAAGGCGACCGCAGCCGGAACGAACGTCACGGACAGAATCATCGCGCCCAGCAGCGCCAGGACGACCGTGAACGCCATCGGGTGGAACATCTTGCCTTCCACCCCCGTCAGCGCAAAGATCGGCAGGTAGACGATCATAATGATGAGCTGACCGAAGATCAGTGGGCGACGCGCCTCCTTCGCTGCGGCAAACACCTCATGGAACCGCTCGGAGCGCGTCAATGGCCGGCCATGGTGTTCCTGCGCATGCGCCAGTCGCCTCACACAGTTTTCGACAATCACCACCGCGCCATCGATGATGATGCCGAAGTCGAGCGCGCCCAAGCTCATCAGGTTCGCACTGATCTTGTAGTTCACCATCCCCGTGAAGGTGAACAACATCGCCAGCGGAATGATCGTCGCGGTAATCAGCGCCGCGCGGATGTTACCCAGGAAAAGGAACAGAATTACGATGACGAGCACCGCGCCTTCAAGAAGGTTCTTCTTGACGGTCGCAATGGCCTTGTCGACCAGACGTGTCCGGTCGTATACCGTTACGATCTTCACACCTTCCGGCATCGTACGGTTAATGGAAGCGACCTTTTCATCGACCGCTTTTGACACAGCCCGGCTGTTTTCGCCGATGAGCATGAATACCGTGCCCAGCACAACTTCCTTGCCATTCTCGGTTGCCGCACCGGTACGCAGTTCCTTGCCAATCTCCACATCCCCGATGTCGCGAATGCGGATCGGCTGCCCCTGCGCTGTACCGACAATAATGTTGCGGATGTCGTCTTCGGACGCAACCTGACCCGGCGCACGAACCAGATACTGCTCGCCCCTACGCTCGATGTAGCCCGCACCCACGTTGTCGTTGTTCTTGTTCAGCGCATTGACGACGTCGGTCAGCGTCAGCCCGTACGACGCTAGCCGTTCAAGACTCGGCGCGACCAGGTACTGCTTGTTGAAACCACCGATAGTATTGATCTCGGTGACACCGGGCACGTTACGCAGTTGCGGCCGTACCACCCAATCCTGGATTTCGCGCAAATCTGTCGGCGTATAGGCAGTCCCGTCAGCTTTGCGAGCACCCTCTTCGGCTTCAACGGTCCATAGATAGATCTCCCCGAGGCCGGTCGAAATAGGCCCCATCGCCGGCACAACGCCTTCAGGCAGATTGTCCTTGGCTTCCTGGATGCGCTGGTTGACGAGTTGGCGCGCGAAATAGACGTCCGTGCCATCCTTGAAGATGACCGTCACCTGCGACAAGCCATAGCGGGACAGGGAACGCGTCTGTTCGAGTCCCGGCAGGCCGGCCATCACGACCTCGATCGGATACGTAACACGCTGTTCGGTTTCGAGCGGTGAATAGCCTGGTGCCGAGGTATTGACCTGAACCTGAACGTTGGTAATGTCAGGGACCGCGTCGATCGGTAGTCGGTTGTAGCTGAAAATCCCTAACCCGGCCATTCCAAACACGGCGAGCAGGACCAGCCATCGCTGCTGGATGGCGAAACTAATGATACGTTCAAACATTGCTGTTTCCCCCGTATCAATGGCCGTGTTCGGCGCTGGATTTGCCAAGTTCGGCCTTCAGAACAAAACTGTTGGCGGCGGCGTAACGTGCGCCCGGCTTCAGGCCCTCGACAATCTCGATGACCTTGCCGTTTGTCCGGCCGACCTTCACCGGCTGCGGCACGAATCCACCTTGAACCGCGACAAAGACTACGCTCTCGCCATTGACGTCCTGGACGGCCTCGGTCTTCACCGCAACGGGCACCTCGACATCAGCACCGAATACGTCGACCGTGACGAAGAGACCCGGTCGCCAAGCCATCTGTGGATTGGTCAATGTTACGCGGGCCTTCGCCGTCCGCGTCTGCTCGCCCAGCAGCGAACCCACGTATGAAACGGTGCCATCTGCCTTCACATCGGACGATGCCGAATTGATCGACGCCTTTTCGCCGATGCGCACCCGCTCGACATCCTTGGCAGACACCACGAACTCGGCCCAGACGGACGACAGATCCGACAGCGTGAACACGTTGGCGTTGTCCGCCACCGCTTCCCCAAGCGAGATATGCTTTTCAACGATCATGCCGTCGAACGGTGCGCGCAGCTCGTAGCGATTGAGTGCCGTCGAGCTGTTGCTGGCGCCAATGGCGGTCAGCTTCTGCTGCGCGTTCTGGACACTGATCTGCGCTTCCTGCAGCGCGTTGCGGGCGCTCAGATAATCTTGCTCCGCAGAGATCTTCTGTTCCCAGAGCTTCTTCTCGCGGTCATAAGTGACACGCGCCAGATCCAGACGTTTCTGTGCTGCGAGCAGTTCGCTGCGCTGGTCAGAAAGTCCGGTGCTCGCGATGACCGCGAGAACCTGTCCCTTCTTAACCTGTTGCCCAATATTGGCCGGAACGCTCTCTACGACGCCAGCCAGTCGCGGCACCACGTGGGCTGTCTTGTCTTCGTTGAAACGGATTTCGCCGGGGAACTGGACGCCAGCCTGGACCTTTGCCGAGCCCGCGGTTTGAACCACTACCCCTGTCTTGGCCAGCTGGTCCGCTGTCAACTCAATCTTGCCTTCCTCTTTCGAGAGCCGCACGGCGAGTGGCGAAGACGAACCGGGCAAGGTCACATTTGCGGTCACGTCAAAGACATGGGGCTCGGCAACTGGCTGTTGGCTTTCCAGCGCGTCGCCAGACACCACGAACTTGAGCGCTTGAGACTCGCCCGTAGCCCGCACGAGCTGGCCTGTCGCTGCCACGCCATTTGCCACCGCCTTCCCAGACTTGCTAACCCAGAGCCGAATACGGGCCTCGCCCTTGGATTCGGCCGTGCCAATTTCGACGTCATAGCCATCACGCGAAAAGAGCGCGCCACCATTGGGGCCCTTCTTGACCTCGTGATGCTCGCCGTCGCCGTGTGACTTGTCATCCTTGTGGTCGGCTTCCGCCGCCTGCTTGCCATGGTGCTCGGTGTCGCCATGCCCCTTGGATTCCGAGTGCCCACCCTGCTCTTCCGGCGCAGAGCGCCCGCTCAGCAGAACGCCACCAGTCGCGACGCCGCCCACCAGTACGATGGCCGCAATGGCAGCCTTTTGTTTGTTCGAAATAGCCATGTTTTATGAATCCCGTCTTAACGTCCCAGAATGCGATCGATCGTGGTCGCCGCCTGATAGGTTTGTCCAAGCACGCCGAGATAGCGGATGCGTGCCTGGAACAGCGTGCGCTGGGCATCCAGGACGTCCAGATAATTGAACTTGCCGGCCTCGAAGCCAATGGTCGCCGCGTTGAAGGCTTGCTCGGCGCCTGGCAAGACGGTCTGCTTCAGCGTTTGTGCCGAGGCGCGCGATACCGACAGCTGGTTCGATGCCATCAGGAGATTTCGGGTCAGGCTGATGCGATTGGCCAGATATTCATCCTGGGCCTTGTCCGCCTGGCGAATGGCCGAATACAAGTTGCCCTGATTCCGGTCAAAAATCGGCAACGGGATCGCCACACCGATCACCGCCATGTTGCGGTTGGCTTCTGTATCTCGCTTGGCACCCAGACTGACTGTCAGATCCGGATACTGGCGGCTGCGCTCAACGCCCACCAATGCCTGGCGGCGGTCAAGTTCAGCGCGGCTTGCGGCCACCAGCGGTGAGTTTTCCAGCTCCTTCAGAAGGAGTTCAGGCGCCGGCCTGGATGGCAGCGCGTCCAGATTGCCCTGTGCTTCGGTAAACTGCGGCGATGCATTGCCCCACAACGCCGTCAACGCCTGACGGGCGGACTGCAGGCTCGCCGTTGCTTCGGCCAATTCAAGTTCGGCGTTGGCCTGTTCGACACGTGCCTTAGTTTCGTCAACCGGGGAGATCTTGCCGGCCGCGACGCGGCGTGAAGCGGCTTGCGCGCCCCTCGCAGCGATATCCGCGGAGCCAGTTGCCAGCTTGACGCGTTCCTGTGCGATCAAGACGGAAAAAAAGCTCTCGATTACCTGCGCCCGAATGTCACCGCGAACGCCAGCCAGCGTTGCCTGCGCCAGTTCGCGCGTCCTTTCCGCGGCATTGATACGAGCCGAGCGCTTGCCGCCCAGTTCGATGGGGATATTCATCTGGGCGGTGGATGTACGGGTGGATTTCCGCGTGTCCTCGACCAGCGTCTGGAGTTCCGGGTTCGGAATAACCCGGGCCTGCATGATCCCACCTTCTGTGGAATCGAGTTCCTTGGCGGCGGCGGACAGGTTGAAATTGCTTCCTGCCGCCAGCGACAACGCGGCCTCGAGGGTCAACGGTCCCGCCGCTTCCCTTGGGAAGACGGGCACCATGGACGTGCCGGTGTCAGATTGCGCTACGGCAAAGTTTGGGCTGAGAAATGCTACCGCCAGCCCGAGCGGCAGAAATAGTCTTCGCATCGAATTGCACCAAGGTATGTGACCAGGAGAATTCGGCGAGAGACGAAAGGAGAAAAAGAGTCGTCGTCTCGCCGATCAAGCGAGACGCTGCCACTGAGGACGGTCGGGAGCCCTGGCATTCAGAGACGAGAACTCGGACGCATGTTGAGTATCGGTCACTTCTACCCGATTCGCTATCAACACGTCCTGCGTCTGTCCATAGGCGAACGGGAGGGAGACCAGATGGCATACCCCGCAGTCTGTATCCACGAATGGCTTTTTCTCGGCATCCGTTTTACCTTCCGGCTGCTGATGACGATGCTCGTGGTGCCCAAGGTGCCAAGTGGCCGTGGCTTTCTCGTGCTGACAATAGCGTGCCGCTGCCGCCCAGGAAAACTGGAACGGCAAAATGAGCAGCACGAAGATCAGAACGAAACGTCGCATTCCTTGGGAGACTGTGCGGGGGGCTTGGGGTTGAAGTACTAACGGCTGGGCCGTCGCCGAAGTTTACATGAATCCTCGATCACCAGCATTAAGAGCAGATTACGATTATCGCTTTTCGCCTGCTCGTTTTGGGGTGCCGCTTTCGCCCCTCATCAGTCTTACGCTTGGGGGCGGGCCCATGCTTCCACCGCAAATAGACAGCGAACCCCACATACAGGACGATCAGGCCGACCAGCATCACGAGCATGCTCTCGACAACAGAATCGGAGACGTGAGCGTAGTGCATGGCTGTACGTGTATGCGGAGTTGCCCGCATCAGGCAAGCGTCACGACCGCCCGGAGGACGCCGGCGTCATGGAACAAATCAAACGACTCCACGACCACCGACAGGCCGAGAAACCAGACCGAGTCCGCAATATTGCGTTGAAAGGAAGACACATGGACCGTCCATGTCGACTCCCCCCTATACAGCGACAGACGGGGAAAGAACGCTGGTGTACGGCGTGCGTATTCGGCGAATTCCGGGAAGGCGGAAGCCAGAAAGCGGTCTTCCGTCCGGATGACAGCCGGGTACATCAGCGCAAATGCGAGCGCCAGGACTGCGGTAACCGCCAGCGACTCGGTCATCGCCCCTAGTCCGATAATGCCTAGCAAGTTGCAGACATAGAGCGGATGGCGACACAGTGAATATGGACCCGAGGTCACCAAGGTATTGTTCTTGCGCCCGGAAATGTACAACGCGCACCAGAGCCGCCCGACCGTGGCCAGGCTCACCCCCAACATCCCCAGCGTCAGCAGCAGCGGCGACACCCAGGTACCGTCCCAGCGAGAATGGCCAAAGACCAGACTTGCCAGGACAAACGTTACGACAACACGCCAAACGCCGATGCGGTGGCGTGTCAGGAAATTGTCCAGCGCCCTCGAGAGACCAGCGGGTTGGGACGGGGAGATTGAAGAATCGGTCATGCGGTTCGGGGGCTGGAGGAGAATGTCGCGCACTTCGAGTGGACACACTGGCGCGAAAACGAGCACTAATGGCCGGCATTCTAAGGTTGCCCTTCCGTTGTCAGGCTTTATTGCCGAAATGTAATACGTTGTTAATCTTGCCCCCGGGCCAGCGAATCCGGTTGTGTCATAGCTCGGCAATCTGACAGTCATCTTCTGCGACATAGACTGTCTTGGCCATTTTCAGGACACACCCAGAGACGCTCCGCAATGAACGACATCATCCGCACATTGAGCTCGGAATTCTCCGATCTCGCTAATGCTGCCGAGGCAGTACGTGCCGTCGTTCGAATGACCGTCTCTATCGTTTTGGGGGGCTTGCTGGGGTACGAGCGGGAGAGCTCGGGAAAATCCGCAGGCGTGCGCACTCACATGCTCGTCGCGCTGGGGGCATGCGTTTTTGTCGTGGTTCCCCTCCAGGCGGGCGTGCAGCTTGCCGACATGAGCCGCGTGCTTCAGGGTCTCACGTCAGGCATCGGATTCCTTTGTGCAGGGGCGATCCTGAAGCCGGACAATGAGACACACGTCAGGGGGCTCACAACTGCCGCGAGCATCTGGATTGCTGCCGCGATCGGCGTGGCCGCCGGCATGGGCCATGCGGTGACGGCCATCGTCGCGACTGCCTTCGCACTCATCGTGCTCAGAATCCTTCAAATGTCGAAGAAGTAAGACTCCCACTGCTCCCAAGCCACGTGCAGCGCGAATGCGCCAACTTCAGGTTCGGCCAGCATTTCCCAAACGTATGAGCGCGCTTAACAATACGCAAACTCCATCGCATGAGAATTTACCTGGATTACAACCTGTTTGCGTACCTTCACGAGGGCACGAACCCGGCTCTGCAAGCCAAAGTGAGCGCACTGTCCGATCGACATGAGTTTCCTTGCAGCCCGGCGCACATGGAAGAAATTGCCTCGGCGCTCGCAAGACCTTCGGATACTCCCCCGCTCGATCGGTTAGCGGCCGCTTTCTGCAAAATAGACGATGTTTCTCGAATTAGCCGGAACGTGCAATTGTCTCCGACGACGTTAGGCCCGATGGTTACGAAAGAAGAACAGCCTCTCGAGTGCTTTCTTCGGGTCATGCGGCACTATCGCAAAGAGCCGGTTGTCGAGAAGAACGACTGGTATACGCGGGACTCCGTAAAGAAGGGGTCACTTCAGAAAACGGAAAATATTGCACGCTAAGGCATGGAAGAGGACCACTGCTGTCCCCAGGGGCATTGGCCAGCCGATGGCAAGCAGGTAGAAACCAAAGTCGGGGGACTCCCGTTCTCAGAGATCGGCTAGCAGCAGGTAGGCGCGGTCGAGTTGCCGATGAGCTTCCTGCCGGCGATCCATCGCTTCTAGGGCGAGCAGGAGGTCCTCGGCCAGCTCGAAATCGCTTTCCTGGCATGCCCTTTCGAACACCGCAAAGACCTCTTCATACAACGTGCGCCCCGGAACGCCCATTTGACTAACCTCCGGCGGAAAATCCGATGCTCTCTGCCGACTTGGTCCTGCCACGCCGCAGGGGCTTCTGTCCCCCATGGTTAATATGGACGTTCCCACGGCAGGGAAGGTCAAGCATTTTTCCGGCCGCGGGCCGACCTATGGTTCGCAAGCCGCCGCGCGAGACGGTTAGTGCTCGCCCCCTACAGTTCGTCCAGCGACTAGTTACCCGCACCCGGGCGCAGCCGCACCACCAGCATCGCCGCCCACTGGATATGCGGCCAGGCCAGCGAATAGACGAATGTCTGGATCAGGG
Source organism: Cupriavidus sp. R6-3 (assembly GCF_059772245.1). Lineage (NCBI taxonomy): Bacteria > Pseudomonadati > Pseudomonadota > Betaproteobacteria > Burkholderiales > Burkholderiaceae > Cupriavidus > Cupriavidus sp. R6-3. The sequence continues at coordinate 648 of NZ_JCBAJO010000008.1, read as the reverse complement.
GTCCCCTTGATTTCGCCGCAATTTACCGGGGTAGCCACCCGTAGCAGCCATGCGGGTTCCAGGGTGATGCCCACCCTAAAACCCTAGTCAAATCAGTCACTTGCTGACTGGTCCTTTTCCCCTTGGTTTTGGAACGTTGACCGCCCCCGCCGCGCGGCCAAGCGCGCCCTGTGGCTGGAAGCCATTGTTTCCGCAAGATAACTAGATTTATCCGTCTTTGGTTTTCCCAAGCAACACATAAATGGCTTTTCTAACGTTAGGTATGTGCGTAAGATAGGCTGAAATGCGCCTCCGGAAACTGCCATGCCCCGCCTCGCCGCCACCCCCGACCAGATCCGCGCCACCGTGCTGGCCATGCTCACCGAGGCCGGCGACGCGGCGCCGCCCACGGCCGCACGCTTTCGCCGCGTGGTGTCGGTGCGCAAGCTGCGTGACCGCCTGGGCGGCGGTGACCCTGCAACGCTGTCGCGTACGCTCAACGCGATCGAGGCCGAGGTGGTGCGCTCGGGCCTGGCCGACCTCGCCCTGCCCGAGATTCCGGTCGAGATCGCCGAAGCGATGCGCGCGCTGTGGCAGGCCGCGGTCGCGGTGCAGCTCGACGACGTGGTGCGCCTGAAGCGCGAGGCGCAAGCCACAGCCGACACCGCC
>NZ_JCBAJO010000079.1:0-19361 GCF_059772245.1 Cupriavidus sp. R6-3 | reverse complement strand
GCACTGCGGCCGCCGCGAGGCTCGCGGCCAGCATCGCCATCGTGATCCACTGCGCGCGGGCCTGGCTGGACGACACCGAGGCAACCGTATCGGCGGCCTGCTTCTCCAGGCGGGCACGGGCCTGCTCGATCTGCGTGCCGAGTTTCGCCAGCTGTTCGGCGACGAAGTGACCCTCGACGGAGACGGCGCTGTCGAATTGCAGCGCGTCGAGCGGCTGCTTGCGCAACAGCTCGACATAGCCGTGCATCAGTTGCGCCGCGTTGGCACGCTCGCGCGCCAGCGCCTCGGCCTGATCCGGCGCGGCACGGCCGACGCCGGACAGCGTGGTGTCGAGTGTCTGCAGGGCCTGGGCGATCTGTTGGGCGGCGGTATCGCGCTCGGCCGTGCTGGTGGCCATCGTCAACGCGAGCTGGGCGTGTCCCAGGCCGGCCAGCGCCGACTGGGCGCGCTCGGCCGCGACCGAGCCGCGCATGTCGCGCTGATACAGCGTGTCGGTCCTGTCCTTCAGCGCGACCAGATTGACGATGCCGCTGACCGCGGCCGCCGCGCCGAACAGGTAGACCAGCACGAACGCCGTGCCCAGGCGCGCGGCAAGCGGCAGGCGTGGCCGGCGCCGGGCCGCCGAGCAAGGCGAGGACTCCGAGGACTCCGATGGCCCGGATTGCCACGCCGGCCCCGGTGGCCCCGATGGCCCCCATGGCGACGTGCCCGCTGGCGCCGTGTCCGCCGTGGCAGCGGTGCCGAGCATCGGTGCGATCCCCGCGCCCGTGCTCGACCGCAAACCAAACCTTGACCGCCAGCGCGGCCACCCCGTTCTGAATATTTGCAACATGGCTTTCCCCCGCCGCATGCGGCGCCCGTGAATTGTTGTTTTGGGCTGATGCTGGCGAGGGGATGTGACGTCGCCGTGACGTCCTGCCATGCGGCGGGGTTGTCATATGGCGGTCATGTGACTGTCATGAAATAGGCTGCCTTGCCGCGCGCCTCGTCGATGCCGGCGCAGGCCACACACGCCGTCGCCGCGTCCATCCCGGCGTCCTTGCCACCGTTGTCGAGATCCCCATGTCCGTTGCCGTGATCGAATCCGCCGCAGCGGCTGCGCCGATGCGTCTGCCGCCGCTGCGCGCCGTCTTCCAGCCGATCGTGCGCTTCGAGTCGGCCGATCTGCTCGGCTACGAGGCGCTGCTGCGCGGACCCGAGGGCTCGCCGCTGGCCTCGCCCGAAGCGCTGTTCCGGCTGGCCGTCAGCCCCGCCGACACGATGGCGCTGGAAGTGCAGGCGGCCCGCGCCGCGCTGGCGCGCTTCGCCGAGCTGCAGTTGCCCGGCGCGCTGTTCGTAAATTTCAGTCCGATGACGCTGCGCCATCTGCTGGCCGATCATGGCCGCGGGATGGCGGCGCTGCTGGCGAACACCGTGGCCCCGGGGCGCGTGGTGATCGAGCTGACCGAGCAGACCCGCATCGGCGACATGGCGGCATTTGCCGACGCGATGGCGGTACTGCGCGATCTCGGCCTGCGCTATGCGCTGGACGACTTCGGCACCGGCCACGCCAACCTCGATCTGCTGGTCCAGCTGACGCCGCAATTCATCAAGCTCGACAAGTCGCTGGTGCACGGCGTGGCCTCATGCTCGCGGCGGCTCGAACTGATGCGCACGGTGTTGAGCCTGGCCGATGCGCTGGGCATCAGCGTGATTGCCGAAGGCATCGAGGACAACGAGGAGCTGGCGGTGCTGCGCGATCTCGGCGTGCCGTTCGGCCAAGGCTATCTGCTGGGGCGGCCATTGCCGGAGCCGTCGCAGGCGCCGCCGCATGACGTGGTGCAGGCGCTGGGCTCGCGCCAGATCGCGGTGTTTCCGCAGGTGGTGCGTTCGGGCTGGACCGGGCCGAATGCCGGCAAGCTGCTGCGGCGCGCGCCGACGGTGCGGCCGGAGCAGACCAACAACGAGGTGCTGGCGCTGTTCCACGCCCATCCCGGGCTGCATGCGCTGGCCGTGCTCGATCCGGAGGGCAGGCCGATCGGCATCATCAACCGGCAGAGCTTCATCGACCGCTATGCCGCGCCGTTCCATCGCGAGCTCTATGGCAAGAAGGCCTGCATCCTGATGGCCCATCGCGAGCCGGTCTGCTTCGATCGCGAGGCCACCATCGAGACCATGGCCAAGAGCCTGGCCAGCGGCAACCAGCGCTATCTGGCCGACGGTTTCATCATCACCGATGGCGGCCGCTATGCGGGCCTGGGCACCGGCGCGGACCTGATCCGCGCCGTCACCGAGATCCGCATGGAGGCGGCGCGCTATGCCAATCCGCTGACTTTCCTGCCGGGCAACATCCCGCTGAACCAGCATGTCGACCGGCTGCTCGATGCGGGCGCGGCGTTCTGCGCCTGTTATGTCGACCTGAACCACTTCAAGCCCTTCAACGATCAGTACGGCTACTGGAAGGGCGACGAGATGATCAAGGGCGCGGCCGCGATCCTGGCCGATGCCTGCGATCCGGTGCGCGACTTCCTCGGGCATGTCGGCGGCGACGACTTCCTGGTGCTGTACCAGAGCCCGGACTGGAACCAGCGGGCGCGCGGCGCGATCGCGCGCTTCAATCGCGCCGCGCGCGAACTGTACGACGTGGACGACCGCGCGGCAGGGGGCATCCATGGCGAGGACCGCCATGGCCGCACCGCATTCTTCCCGATGGTCAGCATGGCGATCGGCGCGGTCCGCGTGGCCCACGGGGTGGCCCGCACCGAGACCGACGGCTGGCGCCTGGGCAGCAGCCATATTGCCGCCGCCGCGGCCGCGGCCAAGCGCGATGCCAAGAAGGACCCGAGCGGTTTCGCGGTGGTCGACCTGACGCCGACGCTGGGGCCGGGCGGTCCGTCGGAAGAGCGCAGCGAGGGCCGTCCACATTGAGCGACCGGCGAGCGCCCGGCTCGCGAACGGGCGTTCGGGTTATCCACAGATTGTGTGGATAACCCGACCGGCCACGGCGCCAGGCGCGCGCCGGCGCGTCGCCCCATCGGACTGCCTAAAAAAAATGCAAACGCAGGCGCCGAGGTCATCAGCGCGTCCATGTTGCATACATGGACGGGCGCGATGCGGGCCGCCTATGCCACAATGCGCGGCAGTTCAGTGTTCACTGTTCACTCATCATCGTTCACCGTTCATCGTTCAACCGCATTCCGCAGCGGATGGCAGCCGATGTTATTGAGCACCAGCGTTGTCGCGACGATTGTCCTGTGTTTCCACGTGATCGGCGTGTTCGCCGCCATGCATGCCGTGATGACGGTCCGCACCGCGCCCGGCGCCATCGCCTGGGCCGGTTCGCTGCTGTTGATACCGTATCTGGCACTGGTGCCGTACCTGGTGTTCGGCAGCAGCAATTTCGTCGGCTATGTCAATGCGCGGCGCTTCTATCGCGCCCAGATGCGCGAACTGCGCCACGGCATGGAGCCGCGCGAGCGCGAGGCCTGCATCGTCCGGCAGCCGCATCATCCGGGACTGCGCGCACTGCCAAGGCTGACCGGGCTGCATTGCCTGTCCGGCAATCATGTGCAACTGCTGGTCGATGGGCAGGCCACTTTCGAGGCGATCTTCGCCGCGTTGAAGTCCGCGCGCCGCGTCGCGCTGGTGCAGTTCTTCATCGTCCATGACGACGAGCTCGGGCGCGAGCTGCAGGCGCTGCTGTGCGAGCGCGCGGCCGCGGGCGTCGAGATCTATTTCCTGTACGACAGCATCGGCTGCCATGCCTTGCCGGGCCACTACGTTCGCCGCATGGCCGAGTGCGGCGTCAAGGTCAGCGCGTTCGCGCCGCACCGCGGCTTCGTCAATCGCTTCCAGCTGAACTTCCGCAACCACCGCAAGCTGGTGGTGGTCGATGGCGAGCGGGCCTTCATCGGCGGCCACAATGTCGGCAACGAATACATGGGCCGCAGGCCGCCGCTGGCGCCCTGGCGCGATACCCATATCGAGGTGCGCGGACCGGCGGTGCTGGACCTGCAGATGACCTTCGCGGAGGACTGGTACTGGGCCGCGCGCGAAGTGCCGACGCTGCTGCTGCCGCCGCCCGAACCGGCCGGCGCGATGGTGTGCCAGGTGGTGCCGAGCGGGCCGGCCGATTCGCAGGAGACCTGCTCGCTGTTCTTCGTCGAGGCGATCCAGGCCGCGCGCAACCGGCTGTGGATCACGACGCCGTACTTCGTGCCCGACGAGGCGGTGTTCGCGGTGCTGCGGCTGGCGGTGCTGCGCGGCGTCGACGTGCGCATCCTGATGCCGGGACGCGCCGACCACAAGGTGGTGTTCGCCGCCTCGACGCTGTACGCCTACCAGGCGATCTGCGCGGGCATCCGCATCTATCGCTATATCCCGGGCTTCCTGCACCAGAAGGTGATGCTGATCGACGACGAGCTGGCCGCGGTCGGCACCGCGAACCTCGACAACCGCTCGTTCCGGCTCAATTTCGAGCTGACGGTGATGACGGCCGATCGCGCCTTCGCGAGCCAGGTCGAGGGGATGCTGCTGGCCGATTTTGCCCAGGCACGCGAGATCGGCCGCGACGAATACCTGGCCGCGCCGGGGCCCCGCCGCGTGGCGATGCATGTGGCCAAGCTGTTCGCGCCGATCCTGTAGGGGCTGCGCGCCGGGCCGGCAAGCGCGGCCTGGGTAAAGGCCCGACACGGGGCCCCGAGCGGCCCTTTGCCGATTCGCGGTATCCTTGCCGTCAGGCGCCGCCCTGGAAGGGGCCATCGGCAGGCATCACCCAGCCGGCAGCGGACTCTCCCGGGACCCCATCCCGGCCGCTGCCACGGCATCCGGCGCACACGCATTGGCAAGATGATATGAACGACACGGAAATCACGCTGATCGGTTCGGCACGGCTGCCGACCCGCTTCGGCGAGTTCACCGCTCACGCCTTCAAGGGCGCGACCAGCGGGACGGAACACCTGGCGCTCAGCGTCGGCGACATCGCCGGCGAGGGCGTGTTGACGCGGCTGCATTCGGAATGCCTGACCGGCGACGTATTCGGTTCGTGCCGCTGCGATTGCGGCGAGCAACTGGCGCTGGCGATGGAGCGCATCGCCGAAGAGGGCCGCGGCATCCTGCTGTACCTGCGCGGCCACGAAGGCCGCGGCATCGGCCTGGGCCACAAGATCCGCGCATACAGCCTGCAGGATGGCGGGCTCGACACGGTCGATGCCAATCTGGCGCTTGGGCAGGCGGTCGACTCCCGCACCTATGCCTTCGCCGCCGATCTGCTGCGCCAATGGGGCGTCAAATCGATCCGGCTGATGAGCAACAATCCGCGCAAGCGGCAGCAGCTCGAAGAGGCCGGCATCACCGTGCTCGAGCAGGTGCGCCACAGCGTGCCGGCCAACGCCGAGAACGAAAAGTACCTGGCCACCAAGCGCGTGCGGCTCGGGCATCTGCTCGACTGACGGCGCGCCGGACAACGGGGGACAATTCGCCGGACAACGCGTCCGGGAACGCGCGCGACACCGCTCCCGGTCCTTGGGGGCAACCCTGTAGGCATCGGCCGACAGCTTCTCGGGCGGCCTGCTTACAGTCCCCGCCCGCCGCTTCTCTTATCGTGAAGGCATGGTCGCACCGCACGCGGTGCGCGCCGTTTTGCAGCCTCGCTGCAACCGTCCTGCAACCGCCGCCGCGGCATGCGGCGGCATCACGATAACGAGGAGTCGCCATGGCAGACAAGAACGTCGATGTGCTCAACGATCTGATCGAGGTGTCGCGCGACGGCGAGCAAGGTTTTCTGAAGGCCGCCGAGGATGCCACCAATCCTGAGCTGAAGGAACTGTTCACCAGCCGCGCGACCGAGATCGGCGCCGCCATCCGCGAGCTGCAGTCGCAGGTGATCGCGCTGGGTGGCCGGCCGGAAGAGGGCGGCAGCGTGGCCGGCGCGTTGCATCGCGGCTGGGTCAGCCTGCGCAGCGCGGTCGCGAATCGCACCGATCTGTCTATCCTTGAGGAATGCGAGCGCGGCGAGGACGTGGCCAAGAAGAAATACGCGGACGCCCTCCAGCACGACGATCTGAGCTTCGAAGTGCGCGCGCTGATCGAACGCCAGTATCACGGCGTGCTGCGCAACCATGACCTGGTGCGCGACCTGCGCAACCGCTATCGCGCGACCTGAGCGGCCGAGGCCGCCGCCACCGCCACGCGAAGGAGACAGACGATGAGCCAGCCCGGCAAGCCCGACACCGCGGTTCCCCGCTCCGGCCAGCAAGGCAAGGGCGGGGCGGCCGAGGACCATACCGAGCGCAACCTCGACGAGGCGCTGGAGGAAACGTTCCCGGCCAGCGACCCGATCGCGGTCGAGCCCGACAAGGACGACAGTGAAGGGCAGGGCGGCAGGCCGCGCAAGGGCGGCCAGGCTGGTGGCCCCGGCTGATCGCCCGGGCCGGATGCGGCGATTGGCCGCAGGGGTTGCCCGGCAGGATTGACCGCGAGGATCGGTCGCGCAACTGGCCCTGCCAGGTTCTGGCCGTACGCAAAAGCAAAGACGCGGGAGCCGCAAGGCTCCCGCGTCTTGTCTTGCGCGTCCCCTAGGGAAGCTTGCGAAGTTGTGCGATTACCGACATCAGTTGCCCGTGCGCCACGGTGACCGCGGGCTCGTCCTGCAGCGCCTCGTGATAGCGCTCGCGGAACGCCGGATCGCCCTGCGTGCTGAACAGCCGCGCCGCCGCCTCGGCCACCGCGCGGCAGGTGCCATCATGGTGCTTCGGCCCGTCGAGCTCCTCGTCGATCTCGACGATCAGGCGCGACAGCGGGTCTAGCCAGCGGAAGTAGTTGTCCTCGGTGACGATCTGCACGAACTGGCCCGCGGGGATCGGGCCATAGAGGCGTTCATATTCGTTACGGTCGTGCTGGATGATCTCCTTGTGGGATTTCAGCAGCGCGGCGCGCAGCGCGCGCAATCCGGCGCGGCGCGATTCCTGCGTGGCTTGGTATTGTTCTTCAGTCAGCATCCCCATTCTCCGCTCCCGGTTCGGTGTTGTGCGGTCGTCCCGCGCGACAGGGGTAGTGGCGCGGTGCGTGTGCTTGCTCGTGGACGATGCGTCGTGCGGCCGTCGATGCAGGCCGCATGCCAGTATATGTAGGCGCCGGGGGGCGATCCAACCTCGTGCTATCCCGAATGGCCGCGATCTTTGGAATGCGGTGATACAAACGGTGCGGCATGCAGGCCCGCGCCGAATGGCCCGGATTCGATGTGAATTATTTTTAGGGCAGACATAACGATTGCCGCGGCGGCAGTGTCATGGGGCACAATAGCCGCATGTTGCGCACACGATGCTCGGCGCGGCTGGGCCCGCCGCCTTCCCTTCGCCTTCCCGCACCCTCTGCCGGAGACGACAGATGGTGATGCTGTGGCTGATCGCTCTGCCGCTGGTCGCGGCCATGCTGACGCCGCTGGTCGGCCGCCATCTGCGAGCGCTGACCGCGCCGCTGGTGCTGGGCACGCCGATGCTCGGGCTGGCCCTGCTGGCCAGCGTGCGGCACGAGATCTTCAGCGGCGAGGTGCTGGCCTGGCGCATGCCGTGGCTCGACGGCCTGGGCTTCGCGCTGAGCTTCCGCCTGGACGGCCTGTCCTTCGCCTTCTCGCTGCTGGTGCTGGGCATTGGCCTGCTGGTGCTGCTGTACGCGCGCTATTACCTGTCGCGCAGCCAGTCGACCGCGCGCTTCTTCGCGCTGCTGCTGCTGTTCATGGCCGCGATGCTCGGCGTGGTGCTGTCGAGCAATCTGCTGCTGCTGGTCGTGTTCTGGGAATTGACCAGCATCGTTTCCTTCCTGCTGATCGGCTTCTGGTCGTATCGCTCCGATGCGCGCAAGGGCGCGCGCATGGCGCTGACAATCACCGGCGGCGGCGGGCTCGCGCTGCTCGCCGGGGTGCTGCTGCTCGGCCATATCTGCGGCAGCATGGAGCTGTCCGACGTGATCGCCAGCGCGGGCACCGTGCAGAAGCACCCGCTGTATCCACCGATGATCGTGCTGGTGCTGCTCGCGGTCTTCACCAAGTCGGCGCAGTTTCCGTTCCACTTCTGGCTGCCGCACGCGATGGCGGCACCGACGCCGGTCTCGGCGTATCTGCACTCGGCCACCATGGTCAAGGCCGGCGTGTTCCTGCTGGCGCGGCTGTATCCGGTGCTCGAGGGCACCGATTGGTGGTTCTACATGCTGAGCCTGACCGGCCTCGCCACGCTGGTGGTGGGCGCCGGCATGGCGCTGGTGCAGCGGGACCTGAAGGGGCTGCTGGCATATTCGACCATCAGCCATCTGGGCCTGATCACGCTGCTGTTCGGGCTCGACACCGGCCTGAGCACGGTGGCCGCGCTGTTCCACATCATGAACCACGCGGGGTTCAAGGCCTCGCTGTTCATGGCCGCCGGCATCATCGACCACGAGACCGGCACGCGTGACCTGGGCCGCCTGCGCGGGCTGCGCCGCTACATGCCGCACACCGCGCTGCTGGCCATCGTCGCCTCGCTGGCGATGGCCGGCGTGCCGCTGCTCAACGGCTTCCTCTCCAAGGAGATGTTCTTCGGCGAGACGCTGGCACAGGGCCTGCTCGGTCCGTTCAACTGGACCATTCCGGCGCTGGCGACCGCCGCCGGCGCGCTGACGGTGGCGTACTCGCTGCGCTTCATCCATGGCGTGTTCTTCGACGGCGAGCCCGACGACCTGCCCCATCATCCGCCGCACGAGCCGCCGCGCTGGATGAAGATCCCGGTCGAGATCCTGGTGGTCACTTGCCTGGTGGTGGGGCTCTTCCCCAACCACACCGTCGGCGGCCTGCTCGATGCGGCCGCGCGTGGCACCATGGGCGCGCCGCTGCCGATCTACAGCCTGAGCCCCTGGCATGGCTTCAATCTGCCGCTCGCGATGAGCGCGTTGTCGATGGCGGCGGGCGCTGCGCTGTTCTTCCTGCGCCGCGATTCGTTCCGCCACTATCACGCGAAGCTGCCGCAGCTGAACGCGCGCGACCGCTTCGAGGATGCGATCGAGCGCATCGAGCGCGCCGCCGGCCGCTTGGCGCTGCTGTTCGAGAACGGTTCGCTGCAGCGCTATCTGGCCTTCGCGATTGCGGCGATGGTGCTGCTGCCTGCCCGCTATCTGTTCGAGCTCGAGCAGGCCCAGGGCCCGGCGCCGCTGTCCCCTGCGGACCCGGTCACGGCGACCGGCCTGGTACTGCTGGCGATCGGCGCCATCGCCGTGGTCGCGGCGCGCCGGCAGCGCGTGGTGGCGCTGCTGATGGCGAGCCTGTGCGGGCTGATGGTGGCGCTGGCGTTCACGCGTTTCTCGGCGCCCGACCTGGCGCTGACGCAGATCTCGGTCGAAGTGGTCACCGTCATCCTGCTGGTGCTGGCGCTGTACTTCCTGCCGGTCGACCTGCCGGAGCGCGCGGGCACCGCGCGGCATCTGCGCGATGCCGCGCTGGCGCTGGCCGGCGGCGGCACCGTCGGCGTGGCCGCGTTCGCGGTGATGACGCGCCCGCACCAGACCATTGCCGATTTCTTCATCGCGCAGAGCGTGCCGGGCGGCGGCGGGCATAACGTCGTCAACGTGATCCTGGTCGATTTCCGCGGCTTCGATACGCTGGGCGAGATCTGCGTGCTGCTGATCGCCGGCCTCGGCGTGCATGCGCTGCTCAAGGGCCTGCGGCTGCCGGCGCCGACCGCCGGCCCGAACGACATGCCGTGGTCGCGCCAGAGCCATCCGCTGCTGCTCGCGATCCTGGCACGGCTGATGCTGCCGCTGACGATGCTGGTGGCGATCTTCATGCTGTTGCGCGGGCATCAGCTGCCCGGCGGCGGCTTCGTCGCCGCGCTGATCACCGCGGTGGCGCTGCTGCTGCAATACATCGCCAGCGGCGTGCTGTGGACCGAGTCGCGCATCACGCTGCACCATCGCGCCATCGCCGGCGCCGGCATCCTGACCGCCGGGCTGGTGGGCCTGGGGAGCTGGGCGTTCGGCTATCCGTACCTGACCACCGCCTTCGGCCACTTCCATCTGCCCTGGATCGGCGAGATCGAACTGGCGACCGCCTTGCTGTTCGACCTGGGCGTCTATCTGACCGTGGTCGGCACCGTGCTGCTGATCGTGTCCCACCTGGGCGTGCGCGACAAGCGGGTGGCCGCCGCGCGCGAGATCGCGGAGACTGCCTGATGGAAGCCCTGTTCGCCGCCGCCATCGGCGTGCTCGCCGCCTGCGGAATCTATCTGGTGCTGCGCGCCCGTACCTTCTCGGTGGTGCTCGGACTGACGCTGCTGACCTATGCGGTCACGCTGTTCCTGCTCGGCATGGGCCGGCTGACCACCGGCAAGCCGCCGATCATCGCGCCCGGCGCGCAGTATGCGGACCCGTTGCCGCAGGCGCTGGTGCTGACCGCGATCGTGATCGGCTTCGCGATGACGGCCTTCATCATGGTGCTGGCGTTGCGTTCCCGTGCGCTGCGCGGCAGCGACCATGTGGACGGCGACGAGCCGGCCGATCCATCGTCGGCGGTACCCGGGCAGCCGCCGGAGCCCGAACGTCCGGAGGATGCCGAGCGCGCGCGCTCGGCATCGCCCTCGACGGCGCCACCAACGGCGCCACCAACGGGACCATCAACGGCGCCATCGACCGCTCCGTCCCCGGCCAGCGAGGAGGCGCGATGAACCACGCCATGCTGCTGCCCATCCTGCTGCCGCTGTTCTGCGGCGGCCTGCTGGTGGTGATGCCGGCCCGCTGGCGCGCACGCTCGCGCTGGCTGGGCGTGCTGGCGACACTGGCGCTGCTGCCGATTGCGGCCGGCCTCGTCGGCCAGGCAGCCGGCGGCAACATCGCGGTCTACGCGCTGGGCAACTGGGCGGCGCCGTTCGGCATCGTGCTGCAGCTGGACCGGCTGGCGGCGCTGATGCTGCTGTTGACGGCGCTGCTCGGCGCGGCCGCTGTGCTCAGCGCAGGCGAGCGCGATACCCGTGCCGGCCGGCATTTCGACGCCTTGTTCCAGTTCCAGCTGATGGGCCTGAACGGCGCCTTCCTGGCCGGCGATCTGTTCAATCTGTTCGTGTTCTTCGAGATCCTGCTGATCGCCTCGTACGCGCTGCTCGTCCATGGCGGCGGCAGCGAACGGATTGGCGCCGGCCTGCATTACGTCGTGCTCAATCTGGTCGGCTCCTCGTTCTTCCTGTTGGCGATCGGCGTGCTGTACGGCATCACGGGCACGCTGAACATGGCCGACCTCGGCGAGCGGCTGGCGCGGCCAGCGCCATCGGAGGTACCGCTGGCGCTGGCGGCCGGCGCGATGCTGATGCTGGTGTTCGGGCTGAAGGCGGCGATCTTTCCGCTGTCCTTCTGGTTGCCGCGTGCCTATGCCGCGGCGGCCGGGCCGGTGGCCGCGCTGTTCGCGATCATGACCAAGGTCGGCATCTACGCCATCCTGCGCTGCCATGCCCTGCTGTTCGACGGTGGGCGCGGCTGGTTCGGCGCCTTCATGCACCACTGGCTGTGGTGGCTGGCGATCGTCACGATGGTGCTGGCCGCATGCGGCGCGCTGGCGGCGCGTTCGATGAAACGGCTGACCGGCTACCTCGTGCTGGTATCGGTCGGACTGCTGTGCGCCGGGGTCTCGATGCAGACGCCCCAGGCCTGGAGCGCGACGCTGTACTACCTGGCCAGCACCACGGTGGGCACCGCCGCGCTGTTCCTGCTGGCCGATTCGCTCGAGCTGCCGTCCGGCAGGATGCCCGTCGGCGGCGGCGTTTCGCGGCTGGCCGGCACGCTGTACCTGACCGCCGCGATCGCCGTGGTGGGGCTGCCGCCGCTGTCGGGCTTCATCGGCAAGGTGATGCTGATGCAGGCGGTGCCGCTGTATGGCGAGTGGAACGGCGCGGCGGTGCTGTGGCCCGCGGTACTGGTGTCCAGCCTGGCCCTGATCGTGGCGATCAGCCGCACCGGCAGCCGGCTGCTGTGGCAGGGGCCGGCAGCCGCCGCCGCGCACGAGCACGGCATGGTGACGCGGCCACAGGCCAGTACGCCGCCGGTGCGCCGCCCGGACGCGGCCAAGCTGGTCTGCTGCGCATTGCTGCTGGCCTGCAGCGTGGCACTGGTCGTGTTCGCGCGGCCCTTGTCCGGCTATCTGGACGCAACCGCGCTGCAACTGTTCGACCGCGCCGCCTATACGCGGGCGGTGCTGGGCGCGCCGACGGAGCCGGCACGATGATGCGGCGCCTGTTGCCCCATCCCTGGCTCAGCGCGATGCTGCTCGCGGTCTGGCTGCTGCTCGGCAATGCCGCCGCGCCGGGCGACTGGCTGCTGGGCGCGCTGCTGGCCTGGGCCATTGGCCTGCGCGTCGGCCGGCGGCTGTGGTTGCGGCCGCTGCGGCTGGCGCGGCCCTGGCTCGCGTTGCGATTGATCTGGCATGTCGCCGTCGACATCGTCGTCGCCAACGTGCATGTCGCCTGGCTGGTGCTGGTGCGTGGCGCGCGCCTGCAACCGGCCTTTATCGAGCTTCCGCTCGAATCCGAGCACGAGATCGCGCTGACCGCGCTGATCAGCATTGTGTCCCTGAGCCCGGGCACGGTCTGCGCCGAACTGAGCGACGATCGCCGCTGCCTGCTGATCCATGTGCTCGATCTGGACGATGCGGACGACATGATCGCGCGCATCAAGTCGCGCTACGAGGCGCCGTTGAGGGAGATCTTCCTATGCTTGCCGTCGTGATTCCGATTTCGCTGGCGATGCTCGGCATCGCCTTCCTGCTGACGCTGCTGCGGCTGCTGATCGGCCCGACCTTGCCGGACCGCATCGTCGCGCTCGACACGCTGAACATCAATGCGATCGCGCTGATCGTGGTGTTCGGCATCTGGCTCGGCTCCGCGCAGTTCTTCGAGGTGGCGCTGCTGCTCGCGGTGATGGGCTTCATCGGCACGGTCGCGCTGACCAAGTATCTGCAGCGCGGCGACATCATCGAGCTGAAGTAGGGAGCCTGCGATGCCGTTCTACCTCGAGGCCATCGTCTGCGCGCTGCTGCTGATCGGCAGCCTGTTCACGCTGGTCGGCGCGATCGGCCTGCTGCGCCTGCCGGACTTTTTCATGCGGCTGCACGGGCCGACCAAGTCGACCACGCTCGGCGTCGGCGGGGTGGTGATCGCGTCCGTCGTCTACTTCAGCAGCCTGGGTGAGGGCTGGAGCCTGCACGAGATCCTGCTGACGGCCTTCCTGTTCCTGACCGCGCCGATCAGCGCGCATATGCTGGCCAAGGCGGCGATGCAGCAACGGGTGCCGGTCCATCCGGTCACGCGCGGCCGGCCGTGGCTGACCGATCGCGGCGCGGAGGCCGAGCCGGAGGACGACGACGGCATCGAGCAGCGCTAGGGTTCCGCGGCCGGTTTTGGTTTTGGCCCTGGTTTGGGCCTGGGCTTGGGCGCGGACTCTGACGACGACGCCGACGGCGACTTGGCGACGGCGCGTTTCGCGACCGTCTTGCCGGCGCCCTTGCGCGCCGCCTTGCCGCTGACCTTCGCGGCCAGCTTCAAGGCTGCGACGATTTCATCGAAGGCGGCCTCGCGCGCCGCGGGATCGGGCACGCGCAACGCATAGGACGGGTGGTAGGTCGGTATCACGGTGCGGCCTTCGTGCTCGATCGGCTGGCCCAGCACCTTGCGCAGCGCCGTCGCCTTGACGCCCAGCACGGCCTTGAGCGCCGTCGCACCGAGCGCCACCACCACGCGCGGCGCCACCCGTTCGAATTCGTCCTCGAGCCAATAGCCGCAGGCCTCGATCTCCCGTTGTGCCGGTGTCTTGTGTAGCCGCCGCTTGCCGCGCAGCTCCCATTTGAAATGTTTGACCGCGTTGGTCAGGAATACCGACTCGCGCGACAAGCCGGCTTTTTCGAATGCTTCGTCAAGCAGCCGGCCCGCCGGCCCGACGAAGGCCTTGCCGGCGAGGTCTTCCTGATTGCCGGGCTGTTCGCCGACCACCATCACCGGCGCCGGCGTCGGGCCGTCGCCGGGCACGCCATGGGTGGCATTGCGCCACAGGTCGCAGCGGCGGCAGGCATCGAGCGTGGCCGGCCGCTGGTCGGACGGTTCCGGTGCGGGGTCGGGCGCGTCGTCGGGTGGAGTTGGGCGGGATGGTGAGGACATGGCGCGTGGGCAGCGGTGCTGGCGAGCCGCGTTGCTCGTTTCAAGCACGCCGCATGCCAACGGCGCCGAGCGCGATCCTGGGTCGCTGATCCTGGTCTTCGATCCACGACCGCGATTCCGATCCCGATCCTCGATCCTCGATCCTCGATCCTCGGTCCTCGGTCCTCGATCCTCGGTCCTCGATCCTCGATCCTCGATCCTCATCCGATCGGCTCGGACGGGATCGGGCCGGCTCAGAGCGGCAACAGCGACAGCCCCCAGCCGCCGAGCGCGCAGGCCACCACCACCAGCCACGGCGGCAGCTTCCAGAACATCAGCGCCACCAGCGCCGCGAGCGCCAGCGCGAAGTCGGCCGGGCGGTGGATCGCGCTGGTCCAGACCGGATCGTACAAGGCTGCCAGCAGCACGCCGACCACCGCCGCATTGACGCCGGCCAGTGCACCCTGGGCATGCGGACTGCGGCGCAGCCGTTCCCAGAACGGCAGGGCGCCGGCGACCAGCAGGAAGGACGGCAGGAAGACCGCGACCAGGCACAGGGCGCCGCCAGCCCAGCCGCTCGGCTCAATCCGCATCGCCGCGCCGAGGAAGGCCGCGAAGGTGAACAGCGGACCGGGTACCGCCTGCGCCGCGCCATAGCCGGCCAGGAAGGCGTCGTTGTCGACCCAGCCGTTGGGGACCACCGCGGCCTGCAGCAGCGGCAGCACCACGTGGCCGCCGCCGAACACCAGCGAGCCGGCCCGGTAGAAGGCGTCGATCAGCGCCAGTGCCTGGCCCGGCCAGGTCTGCGCCGCCAGCGGCAGCAGTGCCAGCAGCGCGGCGAAGATCGACAGCATCAGGGCACCGAGCCGGCGGTCGACCGCAATCGGCAAGGCCTCGTGCTCGCCGGCCGGGGCCGTCTTCAGCAACGCGCGGCCCAGCAGCGCCGCTGCCGCCATCACCGCGACCTGGGCCAGCGGCCCGGGCACCAGCACGACCACGCAGGCCGCGACCGCGGCAATCGTCGCGCGGGGACGGTCCGGACACAGCGAGCGGCCCATGCCCCAGACCGCCTGCGCGACCACCGCCACCGCGACGATCTTCAGCCCGGCCAGCATGCCGGCGGGCAGCACATTGCCCCACGCCGACAAGGTCAGCGCGAACAGGATCAGCGCGATGGCCGACGGGAGCGTGAAGCCGACCCAGGCGGCCAGCATGCCGGCAAAGCCGGCGCGCGACAGCCCGATCGCCATGCCGACCTGGCTGCTGGCCGGGCCCGGCAGGAACTGGCACAGCGCGACCAGATCGGCATAGGCGCGCTCGCCGAACCAGCGCCGGCGCACCACGAATTCCTGACGGAAATAGCCCAGATGCGCGACCGGTCCGCCGAACGAGGTCAGGCCCAGCCGCAGGAAGGCCAGGAATACCTCCCAGACCGGATGGCGATGCGGGGCGAGGGTATGGCCGTCGGTGGCCGGCATCGGTTCTGGCTCCATGGGGCTGGCGTGGGCTCGGGTGCAGGGAACGCCATGGTAGCGCAGCGCGATGATCGATCGGCCATCGCAGGCCATCGCAGGCCATCGCGGGCCGTCGTGCCCGGTTGCGGCCCGTCCTCAGGCGGTGGCCGGTGCGCCGCGGCGCGAGGCGTCCGACAGCGACAGCAGATAGACCACCAGGCCGCCCGCCGCCAGCAGCAGGCCGACCCAGCCGGTCGATTGCCAGCCCAGGCCGGCCGCGATGGTCACGCCGCCGAGCCAGGCGCCCAGCGCGTTTGCCATGTTGAAGGCCGAGTGATTGAGCGCCGCGGCCAGCGTCTGCGCATCGCCGGCGACGTCCATCAGGCGGATCTGCAGGGCCGGGCCGAGCGCGACCACGGTGCCGATCAGCAGCACATTGGCCGACGCCAGCCAGGCGTGCGGCGCGGTCAGCACGAAGGCGCCGAGCACCGCAGCGGACCAGACCAGCACGCCCCCGATGGTCGGCATCAGCGCCTTGTCGGCCAGCTTCGAGCCGGCCAGATTGCCGATCACCATGCCGACGCCGAACAGCGCCAGCACGAAGGGGATGCCGCCGGCGGGCATGTGCGCCAGTTCGATCATCGTCGGCTTGATATAGCTGAACACGGCGAACATGCCGCCGAAGCCGATCGCGCCGATGCCCAGCGTCAGCCAGACCTGCTTGCGGCCCAGCGCGGACAACTCGCGCAGCGGACTGGCGTGGCGGTCGGCCGGCACGAACGGCACCCAGCGCCAGACCAGCAACACCGTCAGTGCGCCGATCAGGCCGACCAGCGCGAATGCGGAGCGCCAGCCCAGCCATTGGCCGATCGCCGCGGCGATCGGCACCCCGACCAGCGTGGCGACGGTCAGGCCCAGCATCACCATGCCGACCGCCTGCGCGCGGCGCTCGCGCGCGACCAGGCTGGCGGCGACCAGCGCCGCCACGCCGAAGTAGGTGCCATGCGGAAAGCCGGTCAGCAGCCGCGCGACGATCATCGAGCCGTAGCCGGGCGCCAGCGCGCTGGCGAAGTTGCCGATCGCGAACACCGCCATCAGCGCCAGAAGGAGGGTGCGGCGCGGCAACCGCGCGCCGAGCACCGCCAGCAGCGGGGCGCCGATCACCACGCCGAGCGCATAGGCGCTGATCAGGTGGCCGGCGGCCGGGATCGTGATGGCCAGGTCGCTGGCGGCGTCGGGCAGCAGGCCCATGATGACGAATTCGCCGGTGCCGATGGCGAAGCCGCCGACACCCAGCGCCAGCAGCGCGAGCCGCCCGGCGCGGCGCTCCGCCTTGCTGGTGGCGGAGGAAGCGGCTGGGGAAGGGGCGGGAGCGTCGTGTGAAAAGGAGTCGATCGGATCGTATGGGCTACCGTCAGGGGCGGACATGAGGAGATGACTGCAAGAGATCGCGCGGACGCGTGTTGTTTGGACCTTGTGATAAACCGGAGCGCGGGCTCTGCGGCCCGCTGGCACGCTCGGTCGCGATCGAAGCGAGCGAAGCGATCCGGGCGGCCGGTTTGGCCGTTATTGTGAAGCAAAACGCGCGCCCGTGCTGCGACGCAGCATGACGGCACCGCCATGCGGAGGGTTCCGGGACGGTTCTCCGAGGGTTCTCGGAGGGTTCTGGGAGGGTTCTCGGAGGGTTCTCGGAGGGTTCTGGGAGGGTTCTGGGAGGGTTCTGGGAGGGTTCTGGGAGGGTTCTGGGAGGGTTCTGGGAGGGTTCTGGGAGGGTTCTGGGAGGGTTCTGGGAGGGTTCTGAGAGGGTTCTGAGAGGGTTCTGAGAGGGTTCTGGGAGGGTTCTCGGAGGGTTCTCGGAGGGTTCTCAGAGGGTTCTCAGAGGGTTCTCAGAGGGTTCTGAGAGGGTTCTCAGAGGGTTCTCGGAAGGCTCGCGGAAGGTTCTCGGAAGGTTCTCGGAAGGTTCTTGGAAGGTTCTCGGAGGGTTCTCGCCAGGCCCTAGTCGGCCTGGCGGCGCCGCCGGGCCAATATGCCCAGGGATACGCCCAGGGCCAGCAGACCGGCGCCGATCAGGCCGGCCTGCGTGGCACGCGAGCCCTCGTTGCGGTTCCGCCAGCCGCCGTCCACCGCCATATAGCCCTCGGTCGGATCGAACAGATTGCCGTCGGTGCGCGGCGCGGGGTCGGCCCGGTCCAGATAGCGCTGGGCGAGCTGCTGGGAAAAGCGCCGCGTCAGGCCCGGAGTGACCAGATTGCCGACGCGGGACAGCCACGCCACGCTGCCGATGGTGGTCGCCTGGCGATGCGGCCGCGCCGCCGCCCGCACGATCGCACGGGCGATGGCACGGGGATCGACCAGCGGCCGCGGCGGCCGGATCGCCTTGCCGGTGTAGTTGGCGCAATGCCGAAAGGCCGGCGTATCGGCCACCGCCGGAAAGATGTCGCAGACGTGGATGCCGGGGAAGGGCAGCAGCTCGGCGCGCAGCGCCTCGCTGAAGCCGCGCAGCCCATATTTGCTGGCGGTGTAGGACACGCCATAGGCCGACGGCGACCAGGCGTTCATCGACAGCACATTGATCAGCGTGCCGTGTCCCTCGCGCTTGAAGTAGGGCAGCACCGCGTGCGCGCCGTACAGGTAGGCGATCAGGTTGGTCCGCAGGACGCGCTCGTGGGCATGCACCGGCGTCTGTTCCAGCAGGCCGACCGTGCCGACGCCGGCATTGTTGATCCAGACGTCGATGCGGCCGTCGCCGGTGTCGGCCGCGAGCCGGGCCAGCGCCGCGACGGCTTCCGCGTCGCCGACGTCGGTCGGCACCATCAACGTGTCGGCGCCGTGCGCCGCGCAGACATGGGCCACTTCGCGCAGCGCCGCTTCTCCGCGCGCCGCAAGCACCAGGCGCACGCCTCTGCGGGCGAAGGCCTCGGCGGTGGCCCGTCCGATGCCGCTGGACGCGCCGGTGATGACGATGGTGACGGGACGGGACGGACGCATGGTCACTCCTTCGCGGATCGGCAATCGTGCGGGGTGACGATGCAAACGGCATGCCACGGCGACATCCCCTGCCGAACCTGTTATCCGCCGAGCGTGTCATCCGGCGAGTGTGTCGGACGCTGAGCCCGTCCCCGCCGTGCCTGCTCGCCGCGGTGCCTGTCCGCGCCCGTGCCGCGCTGCTACGCCGGTCCCATCTCCAGGCTGGCGAAAAGATCCGCCAGCGTCGGCACCGAGCGCGCCGGCCAGATCGCCGACAGGTCGAAGGTCGGCAGCGCATCGCCGTCGCGGACCTCGCAAAAGCGCACGCCGCGGAAGTTCAGCGAACGGATCCAGCTCGGCAACAGCGCCACGCCGCAGCCCCCTGCGACGCAGGCCAGCACGGTCAGCGTCCGGTTGGCCTCCTGCGCGACGTGGGCCTCGTGGCCGGCCTTGCGCATCGCATCGAGAATGCCGGCATAGAAGGCCGGCAGCTGGGCCTGCGGATACATCACCAGCCCGGCCTCGGCGATCTGCGCCAGCGACACCTTGCCGTCCGGTCCGGGCGCGAGCTCGTCGGGAATCGCCGCCACCAGCCGGTCGCGCAGCAGCGGGCGCTCCCGCATGCGTCCGCCCACCGCCACCGGCGTGTGCATCAGGCCGAGATCGATGGCACCCGTGCGCAGCGCCTCGGCCTGCTCGGCATTGCTCATCTCACGCAGGATCACGCGCACGCCCGGCGCGCGCCGGCGCAGCTCGCGCAGCGCGCGCGGCAGCGTATCGAACAGCGCCGAGGACACCAGCCCGATCGTCAATTGCCCCGCGCTCC
>NZ_JCBAJO010000078.1:0-19381 GCF_059772245.1 Cupriavidus sp. R6-3 | reverse complement strand
GGCGTGGCCGTCGGCAGTGCGGGGGACGCCGCGGTGTACACGCTGCTGGCGGCGCCGACGCTGAGCGCGGTGCCGGCGGAGCCGATCTACGCCAGCCAGGCCGAAGTGGGCTGGCAACCGGTCAAGGGGGCAATCGGCTACCTGGTTCGCGTGACGCGCGACCCCGAGCGTACCGAAGCCGTCTTCGCCGCCACGGTCACGCCGGCGGCCGCTGCGCTGACCGGATTGCCCGATGGCCCGGCCTATCTCGAGGTGCGCGCCATCGACCGGAACCGCATTCCGGGCAACGCAGCGATCGCGCCGCTGACGGTTCGGCTCAATCCGCCGGCGCCCTATACGGTCGAGCCGGCGCCGCGCAGCACGGTGCACGGCACCGTGGCCGAGCTGCAATGGGCGGCGGTCGACGGCGCCGCCGAATACCGCTTCGAGATCGCCTCCGACGCCGATTTCGGCACGCTGGCCGCGCACGGCAACACCCGCGAGGCAGGCACGCAGCAGACGCTGGCGCCAGGCAACTGGTGGTGGCGTGTGCGCTCGATCGATGCCAAGGGGCAGGCGGGCCCGTGGAGCGCCCCGGTGGCGTTCCGCCTGCTGCCGCCGGCGCCGGGCGTCAGCGTCGTCGAGGACAACGGCGGCGCGCTGCGCGTGCGCTGGGGCGCCGCGCAGCAGCCCGAGGCCTTCGCGCCGCTGGCCTACCGCGTGCAGCTGGCCGACGAGCCGGGTTTTGCCCGGCCCCTGCAGGATCAGCGCATCGAGTCGGACACCGCGGCGCTGCCGCGTCCGCCGGCCGGCGTCTACTACGTGCGGGTCGCCCGCATCGAGCGCGATGGCAGCGAGTCGCCGTTCTCGGCGCCGCAACGCATCGAAGTCCACGAGCATCTGCGCGACGGCACGGGGGCTCCGATCGGTACTGCCAGCGGCAGTGTGCGCCGTGGCGGGTAGCCGCATTCGCCTGCCCCAATTGCGCACCCAGCTGCGCACGGCCGCGGGCAGCGGCCTGATTGCCGGCTTTCATCGGCGCACGCTGATCGAATGGCTGGTACTGACGATGCTGGTGATGGTGCTGGCCGCGGTGCGCGCGGATTTCGGCGCGAGCCAGCGGCTGGACCTGGCCGTCTACGACATCGGCATCGCCGCGCAGCAGCACGCGCCGCGCGACGACATCCTGATCGTCTCGATCGACGATGAGTCGCTGTCTGCGGTCGGGCGCTGGCCGTGGCGGCGTTCGCTGCTGGCGGGGCTGGTCGATCGGCTGGCCGACGGCGGCGCGCGCGTGATCGGGCTCGATGTGCTGCTGGTCGAGCCGGACTGGCGCCATCCCGAGGACGACGAGGCGCTGGCGGTCAGCATGGCGCGCGCCGGCAACGTGGTCATTCCCGCGCTGGCCGAGCCGGTGCGCGACGGCTATCGCCTCAGCTATCCGCTGCCCGCGCTCGGCGCCGACGTCGGCCATATCAATATCGCCACCGACGTCGACGGGCTCGCCCGCCATCTCTATCTGCAGGAGGGCTTGCCGGGACAGATGCTCGACCATTTCGTCGTGCGCCTGGTGCAGTTCGGGCAGCCGCAGCGGCCGCTGGACAGCTACCGGCAGGTGCCGGTCGACGAGACGCTCGCCGGCGAATGGCATCGCCGCCATCGCCTCGGTATCCCCTTCGCCGGACCGATCGGCACCTTCCGCACGGTGTCGGCGATCGATGTGCTCAGCGGCGCAATTCCGCCCGAGCTGTTCCGCGACAAGCTGGTGCTGGTCGGCGCGGGCGCGACGGGGCTGGGCGACATGTTCTCCGCGCCGCTGTCGAAGAACGGTGCCGGCATCAGCGGCGTCGAGCTGCTGGCGAACGCCGCGCAGGCGCTGCTCGACAACAACGGCATCGTGCCGGTGCAGCGCGCCTGGTACTGGGCGCTGACGCTGCTGCCGGTGCTGCTCGCCTGCCTGGCAGCGCTGTTGATGTCGCCGCGCGACGCGCTGCTGGTCAGCGCCGCGGTGATCGTCGGCCTGTTCGCCGCCAGCGTGGCGCTGATGCATTTCGAGCGGCTGTGGTTTTCGCCGGTGCCGGCGATCCTGGCCTGCCTGGTGTTCTATCCGCTGTGGAGCTGGCGGCGGCAGGAATCGGCGCTGACCTTCCTGTCGGCCGAAGTGGCGCGGCTCGAACGCGAGCCGGCGCTGCCGGGCGGCAAGAGCGCGCCGCCGCTGGCCGGCGGCACGCTGGACACGCGCATGAGCGCGCTGTACCGGATGATCACGCGGCAGCGCGACCTGCGCCGCCTGCTGTCCGACGGGCTGGAGAACCTGCCCGATGCCACCGTGATCTGCGATGCCGACGGCAGCATCCTGCTGGCCAATGCCGGCGCGGTGGCGCTGTCGCCGCGGCTGCTGTCCTCGCTCAATGCCGAGGGCGGGGCGCGGCCCTTGCTCGATACGCTGGTCGCCGACATCTTCGCGCCGCCTCAAGGCGGGCTCGATTACTGGGATCGGCTCAGGCGCGCCGCCGACAACGGCGCGGCGCCGACGCGCGCCGAGCGCGCCGGCGTCGAGCTGCAGACGCACGACCAGCGCGCGATGCTGTTGCGCGGTGCGCCGCTGCGCGGCAACGCGGGCGAGGTCGCCGGTTTCAGCATCAGCTTCATCGACATCACGCAGGTGCGGCTGGCCGAGCGCCAGCGCGAGGAAACGCTGCGCTTCATCTCGCACGACATGCGTTCGCCGCAGGCGTCGATCCTGGCGCTGGTCGAACTGCAGGCCGACCCGGCGCGCGCGCTCGAGCCGCCGGTGCTGCTCGAACGGATCCGCCACCACGCCGGCCGCACGCTGGCGCTGGCCGACGACTTCATCCAGCTCGCGCGCGCCGAATCGCAGCATCTGCGCTTTGCCGAGGTCGACCTGACCACGGTGCTGATGGACGCCGCCGATTCGCTGTGGGCGCTGGCGCAGGCGCGCCGCGTGACCGTCGCGGTGCAGACCGGCAACGAGGAGATGATGCTGTACGGCGAAGCGGCGCTGCTGATGCGCGCCGTCTCCAACCTGATCGACAACGCGGTCAAGTACAGCCCGCCGGGCGGCACCGTCACCGTGCGCGCCGGCCGCGTGCGGCACGACGACGGCAGCGATGGCGGTCTGATGGTGTCGGTCTCCGACCAGGGGCCCGGCATCGCGCCCGAGGAGCAGGCCCGCCTGTTCCAGCCGTTCAGCCGGCTGCAGGAGGAGGGCCGTCCGGTGCGCGAAGGCAGCGGTCTGGGGCTGCTGTTCGTCAAGACGGTGATCGAGCGGCACGGCGGCCATGTCGGCGTCGACAGCGCGCCGGGCCGCGGCACGACCTTTACGATCGCGCTGCCGGGCTGAGTGAAAGTTCTTCCCCCACATGTAAGAATCGCGCCGCCCGGTGCCACCGAAGGGAGACTTCGCGACGCACGACCGCCTGCCGTCCCCGTGGAACAGCGCTTGCATTCCCGCCCCATGCGGCGCGACTGGCGTGCCGCTCTTCCCTGGGGAGCCCGCGATGAAAGCCCTTTGCTGGCACGGCAAGCACGATATCCGCTACGACACCGTTCCCGATCCCGTGATCGAGCACCCGCGCGACGCCATCATCCGCGTCAGCAGCTGCGCGATCTGCGGCTCGGACCTGCACCTGTATGACGGCTTCGTGCCCGGCATGGAGCACGGCGACATCATGGGCCACGAGTTCATGGGCGAGGTCGTCGAGGTCGGCGCGGAAAACCGCCGGCTGCGCGTCGGCGACCGCGTGGTGGTGCCGTTCACCATCATCTGCGGCGAATGCGATCAATGCCGGCGTGGCAATTTCTCGGTGTGCGAGCGCACCAATCGCAACAAGGACGCGGCCGACAAGATGTTCGGCCATACCACCGCCGGGCTGTTCGGCTACACCCATCTGACCGGCGGCTATGCGGGCGGGCAGGCCGAATACGTGCGCGTGCCCTATGCCGACGTGGCGCCGGTCAAGGTGCCGGCCGAGCTCAGCGACGAACAGGTGCTGTTTCTCGGCGACATCCTGCCGACCGGCTGGCAGGCCGCGGCGCAATGCGACATCCAGCCCGACGACATCGTCGCGATCTGGGGCGCGGGACCGGTTGGCCAGTTCTGCATCCTGTCGGCGCTGCTGATGGGGGCGAAGCAGGTGGTGGTGATCGACCGCGTGCCCGAGCGCCTGCGCATGGCGCAGCAGCTCGGCCCCGACCGCGTGACGCTGGTCGATTTCGAAAACCAGAGCGTGCTGGAGGCGCTCAACGAGATCACGCAGGGCAAGGGGCCGGACAAGTGCATCGACGCGGTCGGGCTCGAGGCGCATGCGACGCGCTCGCTCGATTCGATCTACGACCGCGTCAAGCAGGCCGTGATGCTGGAAACCGACCGGCCGCACGTGCTGCGCGAGATGATCTATGTCTGCCGGCCGGGCGGCATCGTATCGATTCCGGGCGTCTACGGCGGACTGGTGGACAAGATCCCGATGGGCGCGCTGATGAACAAGGGCCTGACGATCCGTACCGGCCAGACCCACGTCAACCGATGGACCGACGATCTGCTCCAGCGCATCATCGACCGGCAGATCGACCCGACCTTCGTGATCTCGCATCGCGTCACGCTGGCGGAAGGGCCGTCGATGTACGAGACCTTCCGCGACAAGCACGACGGCTGCATCAAGGTGGTGATGACGCCGGCTTGAGCTTGCGCATGCTATTGCGCTTGGTGTCGCGGTCGGTGTCGCGCTTCACATCGCGCTTCACATCGCGCGTGGCGTCCCGCTTCCCCGCCGACGGCCAGCCTCCACCGCCCGGCGCCGCGCCGTCGCCGAACACCTCGCGGTGCCAGTCCCGCGTGACGTCCTCCAGCAGCGCAAGAAAGCGCTCCAGCGCGGGCAGCGCATGCTCGCGCCGCACGGTCGCATGCAGGTCGGCGTCGAGCCCGCGCGCGGCCAGCGGCACGTAGCTGACATCGTCGCGCCGCGTGGCCGACAGCGAGGCCGGCAGCACGCTGACGCCGACGCCGGCGCCCACCAGCCCCAGCACCGTCTCCGGGTCGATCGACTCGTGCATCACGCGCGGCTCGAAGCCCGCGCGCAGGCAGGCGGCCAGCACATTGCGGATCATCGGGCTTTGCATGTTCAGCAGCACGAAGGCGTCGCCGGACAGCTGCCGCAGCGAGACACGTGGCGCGCCGGCCAGCGGATGGTCGGCCGCCATTGCCACCATCAACGGCTGCGCATAGACCAGGATCGAGCGCAGGTCGCTGCGCGCCGCCGCGCTGCACGAAAACCCCACGTCGATGCGCCCGCGCGCCAGCGCCTCGTACTGCTGGTCCGGCAGCAGCTCGTGCAGCGTCCATTCGACGCCCGGATTGCGCAGCTGGAACTGGCGCAGCGTCAGCGGCAACGGGCCGTACATCACCGAGTTGATGATGCCGATGCGCAGATAGCCCTCCAGCCCTTCGGCGACGCGCCGCACCTGCCGTTCCACCGATTCGCAGTCGTCGACGATGCGGCGCGCCCGCGTCAGCAGCGCCTCGCCGGCCCGCGTCAGCCGCGCGCCATGCCGGCCGCGCTCGAACAGCGTGACCCGCAGCGCGCCCTCCAGCGACTTGATCTGCTGGCTCAGCGGCGGCTGCGAGATATGCAGCCGCTCGGCGGCGCGGCTGTAGT
Organism: Cupriavidus sp. R6-3; assembly: GCF_059772245.1. NCBI lineage: Bacteria > Pseudomonadati > Pseudomonadota > Betaproteobacteria > Burkholderiales > Burkholderiaceae > Cupriavidus > Cupriavidus sp. R6-3. Next base: position 13,727 of record NZ_JCBAJO010000078.1, on the reverse strand, counting down.
TGCCTTCCTCGGCGACCGCGATGAAATAGCGCAGCTGGCGGAGATCCATATGCGATCCGTATGGATTGGATTCCGAAATCATATTTCACATATGGTTGGGCGACACCTAGGCTTTCCCTGATCCGTCCACGCCAGAGGGGCGGCCGAGGAGACCACGATGACCACCAAGCTCGATGTCAATGGCGCCCGCCGTCGGGTGGACGCCCCCGCGGATACGCCGCTGCTGTGGGTGTTGCGCGACCAGCTGGACCTGACCGGCACCAAGTACGGCTGCGGCATGGGCCTGTGCGGCGCGTGCACCGTCCATGTCGACGGACAGGCCGTGCGCGCCTGCCAGACCCCGTTGTCCAGCGTCGCCGGCAAGCGCGTGACGACCATCGAGGGGCTGGGCAAACCCGATGCATTGCACGTGCTGCAGCGCGCGTGGCAGGCCGAGGACGTGCCGCAATGCGGCTACTGCCAGTCGGGGCAGCTGATGTCCGCCGCCGCGCTGCTGGCGCGGAAGCCGAAGCCCAGCGACAGCGATATCGATGCGGCGATGGCGGGCAATATCTGCCGCTGCGGCACCTATGACCGGATCCGGCGCGCGATCCATCGCGCCGCGGCCGAACTGCGCAGCGGGAGGCCGGCATGAAGCGGCGCGACTTCCTGATGAGCGGGGCGGCGCTGGCCGGCGGCCTGATGCTGGAGCTGAGCGCCGGCGGCGTGTGCGCGGCAGGCGCCGCCGCCGGGGCATCGTCCTCGGGCGCCCCCGCCGATGGCGCCGCCTTCGCCCCCAACGCCTGGGTCCGCATCACGCCGCAAGGCGAGGTGCTGCTGGTCGTGCACAAGTTCGACAGCGGCACGGGCGTCAAGAATGCACTCGGGCTGATGCTGGCCGAGGAGCTCGATGCCGACTGGTCGCGCGTGCGCGTGGTGCAGCCGGACGATCCGCTGGCGCAGGTCTACATCCATCCGCTGTGGGGCATGCACGCGACCGGCGGCAGCACCAGCGTGCCGCTCGAATGGACCACGCTGCGGCGCGCCGGCGCCACCGCGCGCGCGATGCTGGTCGCCGAGGCCGCGCAGCGCTGGCGGGTCGATCCGGCCAGTTGCCGCACGAGCAACGGCATGGTGATCGATGCCGCCGGCTCGCGGCGGCTCGGCTACGGCGATCTCGCCGAAGGCGCGGCACGGCAGCCGGTGCCGAAGGAAGTCGCGCTCAAGCGCCCGGCGGATTTCGTGCTGATCGGCAAGGAGCGCAGCAGCTATCGCGTCGTCGACAAGCTGACCGGCCGCGCGCAGTACGCGGTCGATATCAAGCTGCCCGGCATGCTGACCGCGATCGTGGTCCATCCGCCGGTGATCAATGCAAGCGTGGTGTCGTTCAATGCGGCCGAGGTCAAGGCGATGCCCGGCGTGCGCGATGTGTTCGCGACCGAGATTCCCGCGGCGATCGCGCATTTCCGTCCCGGCATGGGCCCGGCGGTACCGGACAACGGCGCCTGCCAGCCCGGCGTGGCCATCGTCGCCGACCACTTCTGGGCCGCGCAGCGCGCGCGCCAGGCGTTGAAGGTCCAGTGGGGCGACAGCGACATGGCGGACTTCAGCGCCGAGGGTGCGCTGCGCGAGCTGGCCCGGCATGTCGACGATGCCGGCCTCAAGAGCAAGGTCAAGGGCGATGCCGCGGCGGCTTTCGAAAGAGCCGACAAGGTCGTCGAAGGCGTCTACACGATGCCCTACAAGGCCCACGCGCAGATGGAACCGCTGAGCGTGGTGGCGTGGGTGCACGACGGCATCGTCGAATACTGGGGCGGCATCCAGGTGCCGTCGCGCTGCGCGCAGGCGGCGCAGACCATCGCCGGCGTGCCGGCCGACAAGGTCAGGATCCATCTGACCGAGGCCGGCGGCAGCTTCGGCGCGCGCGAGGGCATGCACCAGATACTCGAGGCCACCTGTATCTCGCGGCGCGTCGGCAAGCCAGTCAAGCTGATCTACAGCCGCGAGGACGATATGCGCGGCCTGTTCTACCAGACCGCCAGCGTGCACAAGGCGCGCGCCGCGCTCGATCGCGACGGCGGCATCGCCGCCTTCAGCCTGCGCGCGGTGACGCCGTCGATCAAGGAACCCGACGACCCCGGCTTCCTTGCCAAGGTGCCGGTCGATCCGAGCTGCACCGAGGCGATGCGCGACGACTTCTACTACGACATCGGCACGCTCGACCTGGCGTGGGTGCGGGTCGAGCCGAAGCTGCCGATCTGGTGGTGGCGCGCGGTCAGCTACGTGCCCAACGTCTTCGCGATCGAGAGCCTGATCGACGAAGCCGCGCACGCGGCGGGGCAGGATCCGCTCGCCTATCGCCGCCGCCTGCTGCGCGAGCGGCCCGAGCATCTGGCGGTGCTCGACCGTGCCGCGGCGCTGGCCGGCTGGTCGCGGGCTTCGGCGCCCGGCCGCGGACTCGGCATCGCGACCTATCAGGGCTACAAGAGCTATATCGCGGTGGTCGCGGAGGTCGAGGTCAAGGAGCGCGCGATCACGGTGCACAGGCTCAGTTGCGTGGTCGACTGCGGGCTGGCGGTCGATCCCAGCTCGGTGCGGCAGCAACTGGCGGGCGGGCTGTACTGGGGCGTGTCGACGGCGATGATGAACGAGGTGCCGATCGACCACGGCACCGTGCGCATCAGCAACTACCACGACTATCCGGTGGTGCGCATCACCGATGCGCCGCGGCTGGACATCGAGCTGATGCCGCCGTCGGGCAGGGCGCCCAGCGGCGTCGGCGAACTGTCCAATCCGCCGGTGGTCCCGGCGATCGGCAACGCGATCTTCGCGGCGACCGGCAAGCGCCTGCGCGCGACGCCGTTCCGCTTCGCCTGAACCGCGAACGATGAGCACGGTGGCGGGCGTCGTTTCGACGGCCGCCGCTGCCGTGCGTCGGACCGGCGCGCCCCCCATGCGGCATCCCACGCTATGCCGGCACCGGCGCCGCCGCGGCACGCCGGCACGACCACGACAACAAGCACAACAAGCACAACAAGCACAACAACCACAGCGAGAACTGGAAGGAGACACCCCCATGAAAGCGCAACACAACGCGGTGCGTGACACCGTGCCGCCGGCGCGCGCGCCCGTCGATGCGGTACCCGCCACCGGGCCGCTGCTGATGCTGGGCTTCCAGCATGTGCTGGTGATGTATGTCGGCGCGATCGCGGTGCCGATGATCATCGCCACCGCGCTGAAGCTGCCGAAGGAAGCGGTGGCCGTGCTGATCAACGCCGACCTGTTCACCTGCGGCATCGCGACCATCCTGCAATCGGCTGGCTTCTGGCGCATCGGCGTGCGGATGCCGGTGATGCAGGGCGTGGCCTTCAGCGCGATCCCGCCGATCCTGGTGATCGCCACCAATCCCGGCCTCGGGCTGCCGGCCGTGATCGGCGCGGTGATGGCGGGCGGTCTGTTGACGATGCTGATTTCGCCGGTATTTGGCAGGCTGGTGCGCTTCTTCCCGCCGATCGTCGGCGGCTCCATCGTGATGGTGGTCGGGCTGTCGCTGTTCCCGGTCGGCGTCAACTGGATCGGTGGCGGCAAGGGCGCGCCGGACTTCGGCGCGCCGCACAACCTGGCGCTGGCCGGCTTCGTCTTTGCGCTGATCCTGGCGATCAACCGCTGGCTCAAGGGCTTCTGGACCAACGTCTCGGTGCTGCTGGCGCTGGCGGCCGGCATGCTGGTGGCGATCCCTTTCGGCATGGTCGACTTCGCCGGTGTCGCCGAGGCGCCGATGGTGGACGTGATCCGGCCGTTCTACTTCGGCTGGCCCGTGTTCGATCCGCTCGCGGTCGCCACCATCGTGGTCGTGATGGTGATCATCATGATCGAGTCGATGGGCCTGTTCCTGGCCACCGGCGACGTGGTCGGCAAGACCCTGACGCCGCGCGAGATGACCGACGGCCTGCGCGCCAACGGCCTGGCCAGCGTGATCGGCGGCGCGCTGAACGGCTTTCCGTACACGATCTACAGCCAGAACATCGGGCTGCTGGTGGTGACCGGCGTCAAGAGCCGCTGGGTGGTGGTGGCGGCCGGCGTGATCCTGTGCGTGCTGGGGCTGTTTCCCAAGATGGCGACCGTGGTGGCCTCGGTGCCGCTGCCCGCGCTCGGCGGCGCGGCGCTGTTCATGTTCGGCGTGGTCACCGCGGCGGGCGTGCGCACGCTGGGGCGAGTCGATTTCGAATCGCAGCGGCACAACGTCTACATCGTCGCGGCGACGCTGGCGATCTCGCTGCTGCCGACCTTCGCCCCCACGCTGTTCCACCATCTGCCCAGGTGGCTGCAGCCGCTGATGCACAGCAGTATCCTGCTGGCCTGCGTGCTGTCGGTGCTGCTGAACCTGCTGTTCAACGGCGTGCCGCGCGGCGACCCGCATGCGGCGCCGCGGGGAAGCGCGCAAGGAGACGCGCAAGGAAGCACGCAGGGAAACGGGCAGGGAAGCGGGCAGGGAACGGATGAGGCGCTGCAGCCCAGCCGCTGAACGGCGACGGGAACACCGGGAGGGGTCGTCCCCGTGCACGCGGGGACGACCGAAATACCGCTGAAGGGATTCAGTCCCAGGCGGGGGCGATGCCTTCCGGATTGGCCAGCCGCTCGCCGCGATCGAGCGTGGCGATCTTCGCCATCTCGTCGTCGGTCAGGCGCAGCTGCTGCGCCTGCAGATTGCTGGCGAGGTTCTCGCGCTTCGTCGACGACGGGATCACCGCGAAGCCCTGCTGCAGCGCCCAGGCCAGCGCCACCTGGGCGGGCGTGGCGCCATGCACCTGCGCGATGGCCTGGACCGCCGGGTCCTGCACCACCTTGCCGTAGGCCAGCGTCATGTACGAGGTCAGGTGGATGCCCTGGCCGCGCGCATAGTCGACCAGCTTGCGGTTCTGCAGATACGGGTGGATCTCGATCTGGTTGGTCGCGATCTCGCTGGCGCCGACCGCATCGATGGCCTGGCCCAGCAGCGACACCGTGAAGTTCGACACGCCGATCAGCCGCGTCAGACCCTGCGCCTTGGCCTCGGCCAGCGCGGCCATGTATTCGGGCAGCGGCACCGCGCCGTTCGGCGACGGCCAGTGGATCAGCGTCAGGTCGACCTGCTCGGTGCGCAGCTTTGCCAGGCTGTCCTTCAGGCTCGGGATCAGCTTGTCGCCGGCCAGGTTGTCGGTCCAGATCTTGGTGGTGAGAAACAGGTCCTTGCGCGCGACGCCGCTTTCGGCGATGGCCTGGCCGATCTCGGCCTCGTTGCCGTAGATCTGCGCGGTATCGATCAGCCGATAGCCGACCGACAGGGCGTTCTTGACCGAGTCGATCACGGTCTGGCCGGTCAGGCGGAAGGTGCCGAGGCCGAAGGCGGGAATGGTCTGCGTCATGGTGAGCTCCAGGAATTCGGGGTCAGGATTGCGGATTCCGGGCATTGTCGGGCGGAACGCGCGGAGGAAACAGCCCCGGACCGTCAAATGACTGTTGCCTGCCGATCAAGGGTGGCGGGCTTGATGTCAGGCCGCTGCGGTCCCTTGGAGCGGGACCGCTGCGCTGGCGAGGCGATTCCTCTCCCGCGTGCGGCGCTTGCGGGGGAGGGAAGGGGCGGCACCGACGCTGCAGTGGTATGCCAGGACTGCGCAATCACACCCGCACGTCGTCATGGTCCGTCGACACCGCCAGCGCGCGCCATGCCGACAGTTCCGCTTCGACCTTGCGGTGCTTCTCCGCGATCCGTGCCACCGTGTCCGAGCCCAGCGGCAGCCGCACCGGCGGCGTCTCGCTGTCGGCCAGCGCCAGCAGCGCGGCGGCCAGCTTGACCGGATCGCCCGGCTGCTGGTGGTTGGCAGCGGCCATGTGGCCACGCATCGCGCCGACGGTCTCGGCGTAGGCGCCGATCTCCGAGCGCACGCGCACCAGCGAGCTGTCGTCGAGGAAGTCGGTGCGGAAGAAGCCCGGCTCGACCACGGTGGCGCGCACGCCCAGCGGCGCGAGTTCCGCGTCCAGCGCCTCGGTCAGGCCCTCCACCGCGAACTTGGTCGCGCCATAGACGCCCCAGCCGGGATAGGCCGCATAGCCGCCGATCGACGAGATATTGATCACGTGGCCACTGCGCTGGCGGCGCATCTGCGGCAGCACCGCGCGGGTTACGGCCAGCACGCCGAACACATTGGTGGCGAACTGCTGCTCGACTTCCTTTGCCGAGGCTTCTTCCACCGCGCCGAGCAGGCCGTAGCCGGCGTTGTTGACCAGCACGTCGATGCGGCCGAAGCGCGCGACCGCGGCCTCGGCGGCCGCGATGGCCTGCGCTTCGCTGGTGACGTCCAGCGCCACGCTCAGCAGGTTTGCATGCTCGCCCACTGCGGCGGCGATGGTTTCCGGACGGCGCGCGGTGGCGACGACGCGGTCGCCGCGGGCCAGCGCGGCACGCGTCAGCTCCAGGCCGAAGCCGCGCGAGGCGCCGGTGATGAACCAGACTTTGCTGTCGTTGGCGGCGAAGGTGGGGGTAATGGTGGCGGACATGGTGATTCTCCTTGGAGGAATGCTGCGTTGGTTCAGGGGTGGGATGGCGGGTGCCATGGAGAGCAATGTAGGCTCACCGATCAAGCAGCACAATGCGATGTAATGGGGCTTCAATAACAACCATTGGTTGTCTATCCGAAGGCACCATTTCGATTGAGCAAACCTCAACCGTATGGCAGACTCGGCGCCATGGACAAACTGCCCCCACTGAACGCGCTGCGCGCCTTCGAGGCCGCCGGCCGGCACCTGAGCATCACGGCTGCCGCCGAGGAGCTGCATGTCACGCCCGGTGCCGTCAGCCGCCAGATCCGCGGACTGGAGGAAGGGCTCGGCGTGCAGTTGCTGCACCGTGGGCATCGGCAGATTTCGCTGACCAGCGCCGGCGAGGACTACTACCGTGCCGTCACGCGGGCGATGGATGACCTGCGCGAGGCCACTACCCGTTTGAGCAAGCGGGCGAAGCGCAAGCAGCTGAAGGTCCGCGCCTATACCACCTTCGCGATGCGTTGGTTGATCCCGCGGCTGTCGAGCTTTCATGCGGCCAACCGCGGCATCGAAGTGCTGCTGACCGCGTCGCTCGACCCTGTCGACTTCCGCAAGGAAGACATCGACGGCGCGATCCGGCTGGGCGACGGCAAGTGGAGCGGGGCGAACGCCTACCGGCTGGTGTCGAACGTCCTGGTGCCGGTCTGCAGTCCGGGGTTGCTCGCCGAGGGGCCGAAGGTGAGGAAGCCCGCCGACCTGCGGCACCACACCCTGCTGCATTCGATTGCCCGGCCAGACGACTGGGCACACTGGCTGCGCTTCGTGCGCGCGGATCGGGACGTCGATGCGCGCAGCGGCATGACTTACCAGAGCTCGGCGATGGCCTACGCGGCGGCCATCGAAGGGCAGGGCTTTGCGATCGCGCAGCGCTTCCTGGTTGCGGCCGACCTCGAGGCCGGCCGGCTGGTGGCGCCATTCCGGCAGACGGTGGACATGGGTGATTTCACCTACTACCTGCTGACGCCGGCCGACCGCAAGGAAAGCGCCAGCATGACGGTATTCCGGCAGTGGCTGCTGGCGCAGTTCGCGGCGCAGCAGTAAGGGCCAGGATATCGCTGCGACTCACCGACTCGCCGATTCACCGATTCACCGATTCACTACTCGCCGATTCACCGACACACGGATTCACGCCGCGGCCGCGCTGGCACGTGCTCCCGCCACAGCGTCGGCGCAGTGGATCGCACCGCTTGCCCGCAGTGCGGCAATGTCGTCCGCGCTGTAGCCCAGCTCGCGCAGCAATGCCTCGGTATGCTGGCCGCATGCGGGGGCGGGGCGGGCGGCACGCGCGTTCTCTCGCGCGCTGTTGATCGGAAACCCCGGCATGCGGATGTCGCCCAGCGCCGGATGCGCGATCCGCTGCATCATGCCGTTCGCCGCCAGCTGAGGATGCGCCAGGACGCCGTCGTAGGTCGCGACGGGCGCGCACAGGATGTCGGCCGCCTGGAGCACAGCCAGCCAGGCCTCGGTGGAACGCGTGCCGAACGCCTCGTTGAGCGCCTCGGTCATCGCCGCGCGATTCGCCACGCGCAGCGGCGACGTGGCAAAGCGCGGATCGTCGGCCAGTGCCTGCAGGCCCAGCACGTCGCACAGGCGGCGCCAGCGCTCGGGCATGTAGGCGGCCACCATGATCCAGCCGTCGGCGGTGCGGAAGGCCTGGTTCGGCGCCGAGTACGGCGCCGCGCTGCCCACCCGCTGGGGCAATTGGCCGTCGGCGCAATAGCTGGTCAACGACGACTGCTGCAGCGCCAGCGCCGCGTTGAACAGGCTGACGTCGAGATGGCCGCCCCGGTCGTCGCGGCTGCGCTGTGCCAGCTTGGCCAGAATGCCCATGCAGGCGACGTAGCCCGTCATCACGTCGACCACCGGTGCCTGCACCTTGCAGGGCTCTCCACTGGGCAGGCCGATCAGGCTCATCAGCCCGGAGTCGGCCTGCATGATGCCGTCGACCCCGGCGCGGTCCGCATACGGTCCGTCCTGCCCATAGGCCGAGATCGAGCAGTAGATCAGGCCCGGATGCGCTTCGGCCAGTCCCGCGTGGCCCAGTCCCAGCCGATCCATCACGCCGGGGCGCATGCTTTCCACCACGACGTCGGCGCCGGCGATCAGGCGCCGCGCGATCGCAACCCCCTCGCTGCTTTTGAGGTCCAGCGCCACGCCCAGCTTGTTGCGGTTGAAGCCATGGAACAGCGCGGCATCGTCGCCGATCCACCCCGGCCCCAGCCCGCGTCCCAGTTCGCCGCCGGGCGGCTCCACCTTGATGACGCGGGCGCCCATGTCGGCCAGCAGCATGGTGCAGGTCGGCCCGGCGCCGATCTGCGTGAAGTCGATCACGGTCAGGCCGTGCAGTGCGTCGCGCAACATGTCAGTTCTCCAGACGGGGGCGGGCGCGCTTGAAGGTTCCCTGCGCGGTGGCGATCAGCACGCCGGCGTCCGAGGTCAATTGCGCCGAGGCGAAGTACAGGCTGTTGCCGGCGCGGGTTACCGTGGCGGCCGCGCGAAGTCGCCCGCTGCTGGCCTTGCTGAGGTAGCAGATCGACAGCATCGCGGTCGCCGCGTGGCCCAGCGCGCCATCCGGCCCCACCGGCAGGCCGGCATAGCCGCAGGCGGCATCCAGCATCGTGGCGACCACGCCGCCCTGCACGCTGCCCTGGCGGTTCAGGTGTCGCGGCGCGAGGTCCAGCTCGAACACGCAGCGGCCATCGCCCACGCTGACGAGCCGGATGCCGAGATCGTCGAGCAGCGGATTGTCCGTCGGCGACACCGCGGCAGTCGATGTCGTCATGGTCCGATCGTTCATAGCCCCACCTTGATGCCGTTTTCCTGGATCAAGCGCTGCCAGCGCGCCATGTCCTTGCCCAGCTGCGCCTTCAGTTCCGCGGGCGACGACGCCTGCGGCTCGAAGCCTTGCCTTGCCATCTGCGCGGACACCTCCGGCGATTTGAGCGCGGCCAGCAGCGCGGCATTGATCCTGTCGACCACCGGCCTGGGGGTCTTTGCCGGAGCCAGCAGGCTGTACCACAGCTCGGCGTCGTAGCCCTTGACGCCGGCTTCGGCGAAGGTCGGCAGATCCGGCATCAGCGGCGTGCGCTTGGTCCCCGCAATGCCGAGCGCGCGCAGCCTGCCGGCCCGCACGTACTCGATGGCCGAGGCGAAGGTCGCGAAGGAGAGCTGAACCTGTCCGCCCATCAGGTCCGTGATCGAGGGGCCGGTACCGCGATAGGGCACGTGCAGCAGTTCGGTCTTGTTCAGCTTGGCAAAGACCTCGCCGGCAAGGTGCTGGGGGGTGCCGTTGCCGGGGCTGCTGTAGCTGAGCTTGCCGGGATTGGCGCGGCTGTACTGGATGAAGTCCTGCAGCGTGCGGAACGGCTGCTGGTTGTTGGCGACCAGCATGATCGGCACCGAGGCGATCCGGCCCACCGGTTCGAAATCCGCTTCGATCCTGAACGGCACCTTGATGCCGAGAAACGGGTTCATCGTGACCTGGCTGGAGGCGATCACCAGCGTGTAGCCGTCGGGCGCGGCGTGGGCCACGTAGTCTGCCCCGAGATTGCCGCCGGCGCCCGGCTTGTTCTCGATCACGATGGTCTGCCCCAGCGCCTGGCCCATCTTCGGCGCGATCAGACGCGCCAGGATATCGTTGCCGCCGCCCGGCGCGAACGGGACCACGAGCGTGATGGGCTTCTGCGTGGGGAAGGGGGCCTGCGCCGCGGCGCCGAGCGCGGTGAGCGCCAGCATGCCGGCCAGCGCGGTGCGCGCGAGGCGCGCGATGGTGGTCTTCGTTGTCATGGTCGTCTCCTGTCGGTATGTTGATTTGTTGATCTATTGGTTTGTGGGTTATCGCATTGGTTGGCAATCGGGACCCGGCGCGCCCGTCAGCGGCCGGTGTAGCGGGGTTGGCGCTTCTCGGCAAAGGCCTGGCGGCCCTCGATCCGGTCCGCGGTATCGCGCAGCGCGCCCCAGTAGAGCTCGGTCAGCTGCTGCGCATCGGCTTCGCTCAGATGGCTGGTCTGCCGCGACAGCTTCTTGACGGCCTGCACCGCCAGCGGCGCATTGGCCGCGATGCGGGCCGCAATGGCCAGCGCGCGGTCATGCAGCGCCGCCGGTGCCAGTGCCTCGGTCACCAGGCCGATGCGCATTGCCTGCGCGGCATCGATGCGCTCGCCGGTCAGCACCATCTGCATGGCATGCGCGGCCGGCACCGCCTTGAGCAGCCGATGCAGGCCGGAGACCGCCGGAATCGAGCCGACCGCGGCCTCCGGCAGGCCGAAGCTCGCCGACTCCGCCGCGATACGGACATCGCACTGCAGCGCGATCTCGAGCCCGGCACCGAGGCAGTGCCCGTTGATGGCCGCGACCAGCGGCTTGTGCAGGCCCAGATCAGTCAGGTCCATCAGCCGGATGTAGAGGCCGAGATCGGCCGCCGGCTCCGGCGCGCGAAACAGCGCCTCCGGATAGGAGGCCGGCGATGCGCGTGTGCCCTTCAGGTCCGCGCCGGCACAGAAGGCCCGCGTGCCGGCGCCGGTCAGCACCGCCACGCGCAGGTCGTCGCGATCGCGCACCGCTGACAGGTGCGCGCGCAGCTGGCGCAGCGCGGGGACGTCCAGCGCGTTCAGCGCTTCGGGCCGGTCGATGGTCAGCACCGCCACGGGTCCGTGGGTATCGAATCGTATGGTCATCGCGCGCTCCCTAGACGCTGGGGGAGGACAGGCTGCGTCCGCCGCAGACATAGAGCACCTGGCCGGTCACGTAGGACGAGCGCGGATCGAGGAAGAAGCCGACCGCGTTGGCGATGTCCTCGGCGGTGCCGATCCGCTGCACCGGCACCGATTGCTTCAGCCGTGCCTGCACGTCGGGCGCGAAGCCGCGAAACAGCGGCGTGTCGACGATGCCCGGGGCGATCGCATTGACCGTGATGCCCTTGCTGGCAAATTCGATGGCCAGCGAGCGCGTCAGGCTGACCACGCCGCCCTTGGCGGCCGAGTAGTTCGCTTGCCCGAAGCCGCCGAGCCAGGCGCGCGACGAGATATTGACGATACGTCCGTGGCCGCGCTCGACCATGCCGGGCAGCGCCGCGCGGCAGCACAGGAACTGCGAGCGCAGGTTCGTGTCGATGACCAGGTCCCAGTCGGCATCGCTCATCTTCAGGAAGCGCATGTCGCGGACCGCGCCGGCGTTGTTGACCAGATAGTCGACGCGGCCGGCGCGGGCCTGCACCTGTGCAAAGGCGTCGTTGACCGCGGCCGACTCCGTCAGGTCGGCGCTGGCGCCGAAGACCCGCAAGCCGTCGGCCGTCAGCGCGCCGACCGCGCCATCCAGCGCGGCGGCGTCCCGGTCGAGCAACGCCACGGTCAGCCCCTGTCGGGCCAGTTGCGTGGCGATGCCCAGGCCGATGCCGCGCGCGGCGCCGGTCACCACCGCGACGTGGGCGGGATCGAAGCGAGGGGTCGTGTCGGTTGCCATGTCAGACTCCCAGCAAGTGCACGGAGGAGGCGGCGTGGTCGACCCCCGCAATGCCGCCGCCGGTGCATTGGGTCAGGCCGACGCGGGCGTCCGCCACCTGCCGTTCGCCGGCGCGGCCCTGCAGCTGCCACAGGATCTCGACCATCTGCGCCACGCCGGTCGCGCCCAGCGGATGGCCCTTGGCCAGCAGTCCGCCGCTCGGATTGACCGGCACGCGGCCGCCGAGCCGGGTGGCGCCGGAGCGCAACAGCGGCACGGCCTCGCCACGGGGGGCCAGTCCCAGCGCTTCGTAGTAGAGCAGTTCCGCGATGGTAAAGGCGTCGTGCAGCTCGACGACATCGACGTCTTCCGGGCCCAGGCCCGCCTGCTGGTACGCCAGCCGCGCGGCGCGCGCGGTGATCTCCGCGTCCAGGATGTCGTCGTCGGCGCCCTCGCGCATGCCGGACACCACCACCGACGACAGCAGCTTGACGGGACGCGGCTGCGCCGGCCGCCGCGTGCCGAGCACCAGCGCAGCCGCCCCATCGACCTGCGAGGGGCAGCACTGCAGCAGCGTCAGCGGATCGGCGATCATGCGCGAGCCGAGTACCTCTTCGACCGTCGTGGTGCTGCGCTGCTGCGCATACGGATTGAGCGAGCCGTGATGGCGGTTCTTGACCGCGACCTGCGCCAGGTCGGCGGGCGAGGCGTCGCGCTCGTGCAGGAAGCGCGTGCCGCGCATCGCATAGACGGCGGGCAGCACCATGCCGGCCCGTGCGTACAAATCGGTCTTGTGGTCGTTGCGCTGCAGCGGAATGGTGCCGCCGCCGAGCGCCGTCAGTTGCTCGATGCCGACGACCAGCACCGTGTCGTACTGCCCGGCCAGCAGCGCATGCCGCGCCAGATGGACGCCGGTTGCCCCGCTGGCGCAGGCGTTCTCGACGTTATAGACCGGGATGCCCTTGAGGCCGAGATCGCGCACGATCAATTGGCCGAGGATCATGCCGCCCAGCACGTTGGCGCAGTAGACGGCCTGGATCCGGCCCGCGGGCACGTCGGCGTCGGCCAGCGCCTTCAGGATGGCCTGTTGCGCCAGTTCGGGGGCGAGTACGCCGGCATGGCGGCCGAATGGCGTCATCGCGCCGCCATGGAGATAGATGTCCTGCATCTTGCTTGCCTTCTTCGGTTGCGTTTGCGTTTGCGTTTGCGTTTGCGGTTGCGGTGGCGGTCGCGGCCGGGTCAGGGCCGGACGGCCTCGAAGACGTAGCCGAGTTCGTCATCGCGGCGCGGCACATAGCGGTCGCCGATGGCCGGACGGTCGTTGCCGGCCAGCCTTCCGAACAGCCGCACCGGACCGGTGAAGTCGACATAGCCGACCGCATAGGGCGCCAGCCCGGTCTTCGGCGCCGGATGGATGATCGTGAAGCTGTAGACCACGCCGGTGCCGGCGATGGTGACCGGGTCGTGGGCGGCGGCGAGCGGCGAGCGGTCCGGCAGCGCGGGAAAGATCCATTCGCCGGTGGCGCGCTCGCGCGAGGCAAGCAGATGGGGGATGGGTTCCGTAGTCCAGAGCGGGTCCGACACGGTTGTCTCCTATGATGGTTGGCCTTGGCGTAATGGTTGTCGCCCGCGCCGGACCCGACAAACGATATTTCCGGCGCTTTCGCTTGAGAAAATATCAAGCGAAAGCGCCGGGCAGGGGCAGGGATTGCCGTAGCGTTGAGGCC
>NZ_JCBAJO010000077.1:0-19622 GCF_059772245.1 Cupriavidus sp. R6-3 | reverse complement strand
CGTCGTTGTGCCACTGGCCGTCGCGCCAGTCGCAGCCGCTGGCGACCGGCTTCATGCCGACCGCCGTGCGGCCCTGCGCGGCAAGCGCGTGCAGCAGCGCCGCGCTGGCGTGGGTCTTGCCGACCCCGGTATCGGTGCCCGTCACGAAGCAGGCGAATGGGGAAACTGGGCTCATGCGGCCTCCCTGCACGGCGGCGTGGCCCGTGCCGCCAGCGCACCCAGCGCCGCCAGCAGGGCCGCGACGTCCGCTTCGCGATGCGCGGCGGACAGCGTGATGCGCAGCCGCGCGGTGCCCTCGGGCACGGTCGGCGGACGGATCGCGCCGACGCGGATGCCGGCCTGCTCCAGTCCCGCCGACAGCGACAGCGCCGCGGCGTTGCCGCCGACAATCAGCGGCTGGATCGCGGTCGCGCTGTCGGCCAACTGCCAGCCAGCGCGGGCGGCCATCGGCGCCAGACCGGCACGCAATTCGGCGATGCGCTGCCGCAGCGCCGCGCGCCGCTGCGCGCCCTCGTCGCCCTCGATCAGCGCGAGGCTGGTCAGCAGCGCATGGGCAGACGCCGGCGGCGCCGCCGTGGTGAAGATATACGTGCGCGCGGTATTGACCAGATGTTCGACGATCAGCCGATGCGCGGCGACGAAAGCGCCCGCCACGCCGGCCGCCTTGCCGAGCGTGCCGATATAGACCAGCCGCTGCGACGACAGGCCCAGTTGCTCGAGCACGCCGTGGCCGCGTTCGCCCAGCACGCCGAAGCCGTGCGCATCGTCCACGATCAGCCAGGCATCGTGCCGCTCGGCCAGCGCCAGCAGTTCGGCCAGCGGCGCGACATCGCCGTCCATGCTGAAGACACCGTCGGTAACGACCAGCTTCAGCGGCGATTCGCTGGCGGCGAGCAGCGCGTCGAGCGCGGCGACATCGCCATGCGGGTAACGCTGCACGCTCGCGCGCGCCAGCCGCGCGCCGTCGATCAGCGACGCGTGGTTCAGCGCCTCGCAGAACAGCGTGGCGTCGGCACCGCCAAGCGCGGTCAGCACCGCCAGATTGGCCATGTAGCCGGTGCAGAAGTACAGGGCGGCCGCGTCGGGGATCGCGTCGGCGTACCAGCGCGCCAGTTCGGTCTCGAGGCGGTGATGCGCGAGTCCGTGGCCCGTGACCAGATGCGAGGCGCCGCTGCCGGCGCCCCAGCGCCGCGCGCCCTCGGCGAAGGCGTCGACGATGGCCGGATGGTTGGCGAGCCCGAGGTAATCGTTGCTGCTGAAGCCCAGCAGGGAACGCGGCTCGGCCTCGCTGCCGTCGGGCAGCAGCGCACCGACGGTCTGCCGGGGCGCGCAAGGCGTATGCGCGATACGGCGGGTCCGGGTCAGTGCCTGGCGTTCGCGCTCGGTCGCGGCCTGGGTCAGTCGATCAAGCAGCATGGCGTGCCTCCCTGGCCGAACCGGCCGGTGCGACCACGCTGTCGAGCGCGGCCAGCAGACGCTCGCCGAGCCAGCTGGCCAGCGGCGCATCGAAGACGTAGGGCGGCATCACGTACAGCGTGTTGCCGATCGGCCGGATCAGCACGCCGCGCTCCAGCGCGGCCCGATGGAAGTCCGCGGCGAACGTTTCGGTGGCGAACGGCTCGCGCAGATCGGCGGCCCAGATCAGCCCGCGCTGGCGCACGTGGCACAGCCGCGCATCGGCGGCCAGGCCGGCCAGCCCCTGCGCCAGCCACTGCGCGCGCTGCCGGTTCATCGCCAGCACGTCGTGCTGCGCGAACAGGTCCAGTGTCGCCAGCGCCGCGCGGCAGGCCAGCGGATTGCCGGTGTACGAATGCGAATGCAGGAAGCTGCGCGACAGCTCGTCGGCGACGAAGGCCTGCTGGATCGCGCTGCGCGTCAGCACCAGCGACAGCGGCAGATAGCCGCCGCTGATGCCCTTGGACAGGCACAGGAAATCGGGCCACTGCTGCGCGCCTAGCGGGGCCTCGCCACGCGACTGTTCCCACGCGAAGAAGGTGCCGGTGCGCCCGCAACCGACCGCGATCTCGTCGGCGATCAGATGGACCCGGTAGCGGTCGCACAGCGCTCGCACGCCGTCCAGATAGGCCGGATCGTGCATCGCCATGCCGGCCGCGCACTGCACCAGCGGCTCGACGATCAGCGCCGCGATGCTGGCGGCGCGCTGCTGCAGCAGCGCTTCGAGTTCGTCGAGCGCGCGCTGCGCGACCTCGCGCGGCGACTCGCCGGACGCCGCCTGGCGCGCGTCCGGCGACATCGCCACGTGGGCGCGCATCAGCAGCGGATCGTAGGCATCGCGGAATACCGCGACATCGGTGACCGCCAGCGCGCCGACGGTCTCGCCGTGATAGCCGTGGCGCAGGCAGACGAACTCGCGCTTGCCCGGCAGCCCGCTGTTGCGCCAGTAGTGGAAGCTCATCTTCAGCGCGATCTCGACCGCCGAGGCGCCGTCCGACGCGTAGAACGCATGGCCGAGCGCGCCGCCGGTCAGCGCCGACAGCCGTTCCGCCAGCTCGACCGCCGGACCGTGGGTGCAGCCGGCCAGCATCACGTGCTCGAGCGTGTCGAGCTGGTCCTTCAGCGCGGCGTTGATGGCGGGATTCGCATGGCCGAACAGATTGACCCACCACGAGCTGGTGGCGTCGAACAGGCGCCGGCCTTCGTCGTCGTAGAGCCAGGGCCCTTCGCCGCGGACCACGGCCAGCGGCGGCCGGTCGCCGCCCGGACGCAGGCGCGTGCAGGGATGCCATACCGCGCGCTGGCTGCGCGCGGCGAGCCCGTTGCCGTCCTGCCGCGCGGGCGCGGCGGGCGGGTCAGTGGGGGCGGTTTGCAAGGACTGGGTATGCAAGGGAGTCCTCCATGGTTGGCCGGCCGCGCGCGTGCCGTTCCGGGTGGGCCCGGGCGGCGCGGGGAACGCGGCTGGATTGGGAGAACGCATGGTAGGAAGGTCCTTGCGGGCTTGGCAAACGGCGCCGGATTTGCGCGTTATGGGCGTGTTGGCGTCAGATTCCCGGTAGTTGGGCGACGAAGCCGCGATCGCCCACCACTGCGCGCGCATCTGCGCACATCGTCGCCGGCGGCGGCGCGGACATCGTCGGCATCGCGCACATCCTCGGCATCGCGGACATCGTCGATCTCATCGGAATCGTCGCCTTCAGGCCGGCCGCCACGACGGGCTGCGCTTTTCGAGGAAGGAGCGCACGCCCTCGCGGCCCTCGTCGGAGGCGCGGATCGCCGCGATGCGCTCGGCGGTATCGGCCAGCAGGTCGTCGTCGATGGCGCGGCCGGCGATGTCCTGCACCAGCCGCTTGCTTTCGCGCACTGCGTTCGGGCTGTTGGCGACCAGCGCGGCGGTCAGCTCGGCGACCTTGGCGTCGAGCCCGTCGGCCGGCACCACCGCATGCACGAAGCCCAGCCGCAGCGCCTCGGCCGCATCGAAGCGTTCGGCGGTGATGAAGTAGCGGCGCGCCGCCTGCTCGCCCATCGCGCGGATCACGTACGGGCTGATCGTCGCCGGCAGCAGCCCCAGGCGCGCTTCGGACAGGCAGAAATGCGCGTGGTCGGCCGCCACCGCGATATCGCAGGCCGCCACCAGGCCGACGCCACCGGCATAGGTATCGCCGTGGATGCGCGCGATCACCGGCTTCGGACACGCCCAGATCGCATGCAGCATCTGCGCGAGCTGCAGCGCGTCGGCCCGGTTCTCGTCGTGCGAGTAGCCGGCCATCTTCTTCATCCAGTTCAGGTCGGCGCCGGCGCAGAACGCGGGCCCCTGCCCGGCCAGCACGATCGCGCGCACCTCCGGCGTATCGCCCAGCGCGCGGAAGGCGCCGCTCAGCTCGGCGATCACGGTCTCGTTGAAGGCGTTGCGCACATCGGGGCGGTTCAGCGTCACCGTGGCGACATGGCGCTCGACGGTCACGGTCAGGGTGGTGAATTCCATCGTGGTCTCCTGGCAGTTCTGGTGTGGACTGCGTTTCCGGCTATCTGCGGGCGTCGTTCGGTCGACCGTCGATCGGCCGCCCTTCGATCGGTCGGACGCCGTTCGGCCGGACGTCATTCGGTCGGACCGCGCTCGCGGCCGCCGGCCGGTTCAATGGCCGCGGCTCGAAGCCGGCATCGCGCAGCGCGTTCTCGGCCAGCGGCTTCCAGAGCGTCAGGCCCCGCGCGAACAGCTGGTGGCCGTCCTGCCCGAAGGCCGGCAGCGCGTGGTACTTGCCGACGCCGCCGGCGCCGCGGAAGGCCTCGAACCATTGCGCCGGATACGGTCCCATGTAGCGGTCGTTGGTCGTGTAGATCCAGTGCGTCGGCACGCGCGCGCTGCGGCCGTATTCGGCGAACAGCGCGGCCTGCTGGTCGGGCGCGCAGGGCTCGCCCGGATGCAGGCGCGGATCGCCGCCGCCGCCGCCGGCGAAGTTCAGCACCAGCCGGACACCCGGCGGGTTCTTCGCCGCCAGCGCGATCACCGCCGCGCCGCCGAACGACTGGCCGACCAGCACGACCCGCGACACGTCGATCTCCGGCCGCGAGCGCGCCATCTCGATCACCTGCAGCACCTGCTGCGCGGCCACCTCGAAGCCGGGGCGATAGTTCTTGCGCGTGCAGCTGCCGGTGTTCTCGATATCGTCGCCACCACTGGCGCCATAGCCGATCCGCGTCGGCACCAGCACCTGGAAGCCGAGCGAGGCGAAATACGCGGCCTGCTCGGCCAGCCGCACGCGGCCCAGCCGGGCGCGCGCATAGGGATCGGGCGCGCGACCGTGGCTCAGCACCAGCAGCGGATAGCGCTGGTGGCCGGGCTCGCGGAACGCGGTGACGACGATGCGCTGCGAGACCTGTCGCCCGTGCGCATCGGTAACCGTCACCGGCACCGACCAGGTCTCCTCGAGCGGCGCGGCGCCGGCCGGCAGCGCGGCCCATGCCAGCAGGCACAGCGCCAGCCGGGCGAACGGCACGCTGCGGCGAACATCGCGCGGAACATCGCGGGCGGCATCGCGGGCATCATGGGCACCTGGCGCGCGGCAACGACGCAGCATCGCTTACATCCGGAAGACGCCGAACTTCATCTCGTCGATCGGGGCATTGAGGCTGGCCGACAGGCCCAGGCCGAGCACCGTGCGGGTCTGCGCGGGGTCGATCACGCCGTCGTCCCACAGCCGCGCGCTGGCGTAATACGGATGGCCCTGGTGTTCGTACTGCTCGCGGATCGGCCGCTTGAAGGCCTCCTCCTCCTCGGCGCTCCAGCTGCCGCCGCGGCCCTCGATGCCGTCGCGCCGCACCGTGGCCAGCACGCTGGCCGCCTGCTCGCCGCCCATCACCGAGATCCGCGCGTTCGGCCACATCCACAGGAAGCGCGGCGAATAGGCGCGCCCGCACATGCCGTAATTGCCGGCGCCGAACGAGCCGCCGATGATCACCGTGAACTTCGGCACCTGCGCGGTCGCCACCGCGGTCACCATCTTGGCGCCGTTGCGGGCGATGCCCTCGTTCTCGTACTTGCGTCCCACCATGAAGCCGGTGATGTTCTGCAGGAACACCAGCGGAATCTTGCGCTGGCAGCACAGCTCGATGAAGTGCGCGCCCTTGAGCGCCGACTCCGAGAACAGGATGCCGTTGTTGGCGACGATGCCGACCGGGTAGCCCCAGATCCGCGCGAAGCCGCACACCAGCGTGGTGCCGTAGCGCGCCTTGAATTCGTCGAAGTCCGAGTCGTCGACGATGCGGGCGATCACCTCGCGCACGTCGTAGGGCTTGCGCGTATCGGTCGGGATCACGCCGTACAGTTCCTCGACCGGATAGCGCGGCTCGACCGGCGCGTGCAGCCGGATCTGGTCCGGCTTGCGGCGGTTCAAGTGCTGCACGATATTGCGCGCCAGGCCCAGCGCATGCGCGTCGTTCTGCGCGAAGTAGTCGGCCACGCCCGACAGCCGCGTATGCACGTCGGCGCCGCCCAGGTCCTCGGCACTGACCTCCTCGCCGGTGGCCGCCTTGACCAGCGGCGGGCCGCCCAGAAAGATCGTGCCCTGGTTCTTGACGATGATCGACTCGTCGCTCATCGCCGGCACATAGGCGCCGCCGGCGGTGCACGAGCCCATCACCACGGCAATCTGCGGAATGCCCATCTTCGACAGGTTGGCCTGGTTGTAGAAGATGCGGCCGAAGTGATCGCGGTCGGGGAACACATCGTCCTGGTTCGGCAGGTTGGCGCCGCCCGAATCGACCAGGTAGATGCAGGGCAGATGGTTCTGCTCGGCGATCTCCTGCGCGCGCAGATGCTTCTTGACGGTCATCGGGTAGTAGGTGCCGCCCTTGACCGTGGCGTCGTTGCACACGATCACGCATTCCTGCCCGGCCACGCGGCCGATGCCGGTGATGATGCCGGCGCCGGGCGCGGCATTGTCGTACATGTCGTAGGCCGCCAGCTGCGACAGCTCCAGGAACGGTGTGCCCGGGTCGAGCAGCTGCTGCACGCGCTCGCGCGGCAGCATCTTGCCGCGCGACAGATGCTTGTTGCGCGCGTCTTCGCCACCGCCCTGCGCCACCTGGGCGATCTTCGCCTTCAGGTCGGCGACCAGGGCCTGCATCGCCTCGGCATTGGCCTTGAAGGCCTCGGAACGGGCATTGAGTTTGGATTCGAGCGTGGGCATCGGGTCTGTCTCTTCCTGATCTTGTGATGCGTTGCGATGAATGCGATGCGATGAATGCGTTCGCGGTGCGGAAATTCAGCGTACGGCGGCGGCCCGGTTCATCGCGCTTCCCCGCGAATGTCCCCATCGAGGTACAGCCAGCGCGGCGCTTCGCCGCTCGCGCGCGGCTCGCGCACGAAGCGGCTGCGTTCGTGCAGCCGCGACGCACGCCCGCCGACCTTGTAGCGCGCGACGAATTCGACCTCGGCGTGGGTGTCGTCCTGCGGTACATGCGCGACGATGGTCAGGCCCAGCCACTGCGTGCGCGGGCCACCGGCGTCCTGGGCAAGATCCTGCTCCAGCGTCGCCGGGCAGGTCGACGGATGCCAGCTCTGGCGCAGCCACTGCGCGTCGTTCAGCACGTAGGCGCTGTAGCGCGAGCGCATCAGCTGCTCGGCGGTGTCCGGCAGCGCCTCGCCGCGATGGAAGCGCCCGCAGCAGCTGGCGTAGCTGGCCCCGCCGCAAGGGCAGGCGCCTTCGCGTGAAGGCGCTGCCGCCCGCTTCATGCCACCAGCTCCGGCAGTTGCCGCATATCGGTGAAGATGGTCTGGGCGCCGGCCTCGCGCAGCATCGCGGCATCGTTGCGCGCGGCATAGCCGAACACCGTCATGCCGGCCGCCACGCCGGCGGTGATGCCGGCCGGACTGTCTTCCACCACCGCGCAGCGCGAGGGCTCCACGCCCATCGTGCGCGCCGCCAGCAAATAAACGTCGGGCGCGGGCTTGCTGCGCTCGACCTCGGTGGCGGAGAACACGTGCTCGCGCTGCTGGCCGTCGGCGTCGTGCTGGAACAGCTCCAGCAGGCCGGTGCGCTTCAGTTGCAGCTTGACCTTGACGCGGTCGGCGCCCGAGGCCACGCACAGCGGCATGCCGGTCGCGGCGATCGCGGCGATGGCGTCGCGCACGTGCGGCACGGCCTCAACCTCGGCCTCCAGCACTGCATTGCGCCGGGCCAGCCAGTGCGACAGCCAGTTCTCCGGCAGCGGCGCGCCGCGCATGCGCTCGATGGTGTCGAGCTCCTCGCGCACGGCGCGGCCGAGGAACAGCGCGGTCGAGTCCTCCAGCGAGATCGCGATGCCCAGTTCGTTCAGCATCTGGTTCAGCACGCGGTTGACGATCGGCTCGCTGTCGACCAGCACGCCGTCGCAATCGAAGATCACGCAGTCGAAGCGGCGGGACGGCTGGGCGGCACCGCTGTCGCGGTCGCGGGAGGGAGAAGCACTGAGGGTCATGCGGGTTTCTTTTCCTTGAGATCGGGGGACGGCACGGCCCGCAATTCGGTGGGCGTGCCGCTCTTGAGCAGGGCCTCGATCTGGTCGAAGCGGTCGAAGCCCCAGTAGGGTTCGCCATCGACGATGACGAAGGGCGAGCCGAACACGCCCTTGGCCATCGCCACTTCCATCTCGGCCTTCAGCTGGTCCTTGATCGGCTGGCTGCTGGCGCCGGCGTCCATCGCATTGGCGTCGATGTCCAGCGCCGCGGCGATCTTCACCAGCTCGGCCGGTTCGGCGATGTTGATGTCGTCGACGAAGTAGGCGTGGTACACCGCCTTGGCGAAGCGCACCGCCACGTCGGCGGCATGATGGTTCTGCAGCCACAGCATCGCGCGCGCGGCCTGCGTGGTCGGCAGCGGGAAGTTCGACGGCCGGCGATAGGCAATGCCGTGATGGCGCGCGGTGCGTTCGAAATCGCGCCAGCTGTAGTCGCCCTTGAGCGGGATCTGCGGCAGCGGCGCCATGCCGGTGGTCTTGAACACCACGCCCAGCA
Organism: Cupriavidus sp. R6-3; assembly: GCF_059772245.1. Lineage (NCBI taxonomy): Bacteria > Pseudomonadati > Pseudomonadota > Betaproteobacteria > Burkholderiales > Burkholderiaceae > Cupriavidus > Cupriavidus sp. R6-3. The sequence continues at coordinate 11,173 of NZ_JCBAJO010000077.1, read as the reverse complement.
GGATCGGATGCCAGGCGACGCTGCGGCCGTACTGGCGCGCGAGGTCGTCGATGCGCGTGCTGGCGAAGTAGCCGTAGGGCGAGGAGAAATCGAAATAGAAGTCGATGGGGGCAGCGGTCATGTCAGGTCCTGGCGAGAGTGCGGCGAACGGAGTGGCGAACCAAGTGGGCGAATGAAGCGGCAACCGGAAACTGCGGTGCGTACGGCAGGGACTTCGGTACGGCCGTGCGCGCGCCTCTCACGCCAGCGCCCGCGCGATCAGCATCTTCTGGATGTCGCTGGTGCCCTCGTAGATCTGGCAGACCCGCACGTCTCGGTAGATCCGCTCGACCGGGAAGTCGCTGACATAGCCATAGCCGCCAAACACCTGGATCGCGTCCGAGCAGACCGCCTCGGCCATCTCGCTGGCATTGAGCTTGGCCATCGCGGCCTCCTTCAGGCAGGGCCGGCCGGCGTCCTTCAGCGAGGCGGCATGCCAGATCATCTGGCGCGCGACCTCGATGCGCGTGGCCATCTCGGCCAGGCGGAACTGCACCGCCTGATGCGCGAACAACGGCTGGCCGAAGCTCTCGCGCTCCTTCGAATAGGCCAGCGCCGCCTCGAAGGCCGCGCGCGCCATGCCGACGCTCTGCGCGGCGATGCCGATGCGCCCGCCCTCCAGGCCGGACAGCGCCATCCTGTAGCCCGCGCCCTCCTCGCCAAGCAGGTTGGCGGCCGGCACGCGGCAATCCTCGAACACGATCTGCGCGGTGTCCGACGAATGCTGGCCAAGCTTGTCTTCCAGCCGCGCGACCACATAGCCCGGCGTATCGGTCGGCACCAGGAAGGCGCTGATGCCGCGCTTGCCGGCGGCCTTGTCGGTGACCGCCATCACGATCGCGACATCGGCGTGCTTGCCGCTGGTGATGAACTGCTTGACGCCGTTGAGGACGTAATGATCGCCGTCGCGCGTCGCGGTGGTGCGCAGCGCCGCGGCGTCCGAGCCGACATGCGGCTCGGTCAGGCAGAACGCGCCGAGCATCTCGCCCCTGGCCAGCGGCACCAGCCACCGCTGCTTCTGCGCCTCGTCGGCAAACGCCATCAGCATGCTGCAGACGGGGCAGTTGTTGACGCTGATCACGGTCGAGGTGCCGCCGTCGCCGGCGGCGATCTCCTCCAGGATCAGCGCCAGCGACAGGTAGTCGAGCCCCGCGCCGCCGTAGGCCTCGGGCACCGCCACGCCATAGGTGCCCATTGCCGCGAGCTCGCGGTGGACCTCCTTCGGGAACGTCTTGTCGCGATCCCATGCGGCGGCCTGCGGCGCGATGACCTCCTGCGCGAACTGCCGCACCGCGTCGCGGATCATTTCCTGTTCGGGACTGAGCAGCATCGGAACCTCACCAGGGCAGCACGCTGCCGTCGTAGTTGCGGAAACCGCCGTTGTCCTGCGCGGTGGCGCCGGCCAGCACGCGGCGCAGGCCGGACACGCTCTGCTGCGGCGTCAGGTCGGCGCCGGCGCCGCCCATGTCGGTACGAACCCAGCCCGGATGCAGCGCCAGGCAGACCGCGTGGCGGGCGTCGAGCGACACCGACTTCAGCGCCGCGTTGACGGCCGCCTTGCTGACGCGATACAGCCAGCTGCGATTGCTCTCCATCGCCCCGATGCTGCCCATGCGCGAGGACAGCACCGCCAGCACGCCGCCCTTGCCGCCGCGGCCTGTCTCGACGAAGGGCAGCACCAGCGGCAGCGCCATCATCGGGCCCAGCACATTGGCATGCATCACGTCGTCGAACTCCTCGACCGAGACCGGCTGCGCGCCCTCGGTGCGCGGGCCGATCACGCCGGCGTTGTAGACCGCCACGTCGAGCGATTCGCCGTCGAGCGTCCAGCCCAGGCCCGCGACCTGATCGGCCTCGGTCAGGTCGACGCGGTGCGCCTCCGCGCCCAGCGATTTCAATGCGGCCAGCCCTTCGTCGCTGCGGGCGGTGGCGATCACGCGCCAGCCGTCGGCGCGGTACTGGCGGACGAACTCCAGGCCGATGCCGCGCGAGGCGCCGAGTATCAGTGCGGTTGGCAAGCTAGCCTCCTGTCGGGTCGAGGTTCGGGAACGAGGGTTCAGGCAGCGTTCGGGCCGGCGGCACTCAGACCAGCTCGATGCCGACCGCCGTCGCCTCGCCGCCGCCGATGCACAGGCTGGCCACGCCGCGCTTGCCGCCGGTCTTGCGCAGCGCGCCGATCAGCGTGGTCATGATGCGCGCGCCCGAGGCGCCGATCGGATGGCCGAGCGCGCAGGCGCCGCCGTGGATATTGACCTTGTCGCGCGGAATCTTCAGCTCGTGCATCGCCGCCATCGGCACCACGGCGAAGGCCTCGTTGATCTCGAACAGGTCGACGCTGTCGCTGTTCCAGTCGAGCTTGCGATACAGCTTGGCGATGGCCTCGACCGGCGCGGTGGTGAACCAGCCCGGCGCCTGCGCATGGCTGGTATGGCCCAGCATGCGCGCCAGCGGCTGCAGGCCCAGCGCCTTCGCGGTCGATTCGCGCATCATCACCAGCGCGGCGGCGCCGTCGTTGATCGACGACGACGACGCGGCGGTGATGGTGCCGTCCTTGGCGAAGGCGGGCTTGAGCGAGGGGATCTTGTCGACCTTGATGCGGCGCGGGCCTTCGTCGGTGTCGATCACCACATCGCCGCCCTTGGCCGTCACCGTGACCGGCGCGATCTCCCAGCGGAAGTCGCCGCGTTCGGTGGCCTGCTGCGCGCGCCGCACGCTCTCCATCGCAAAGGCGTCCTGCGCCTCGCGGGTGAAGCCGTACTTGGCCGCGCAGTCCTCGCCGAAGGTGCCCATCGCGCGGCCCTTCTCGTAGGCGTCTTCCAGTCCGTCGAGCATCATGTGGTCATAGATCATGCCGTGACCGATGCGATAGCCGCCGCGCCCCTTCGGGATCAGGTACGGGGCATTGGTCATGCTTTCCATGCCGCCGGCCACCGCGATTTCGTACGAGCCCGCCACCAGGCTGTCGTACACCGTCATCGCGGCGCGCATGCCGGAGCCGCACATCTTGTTGACGGTGGTACAGGCGACCGACAGCGGCAGCCCCGCGCCCAACGCCGCCTGGCGCGCCGGCGCCTGGCCCTGGCCGGCGGGCAGCACGCAGCCGAACACCACTTCCTCGACCTGCTCCGGCTGGATGCCGGCGCGCTCGATCGCCGCGCGGATGGCGACGGCGCCGAGCTGCGGCGCCGTGACGCTGGCGAACTCGCCCTGGAATGCGGCCATCGGCGTGCGGGCCGCGGATACGATCACGATCGGGTCTTGCATGGTGGTCTCCTTGATGTCTTTGCCGTGCTGCCGTGCTGTCGTTCGATTGGCTCCCTGCCTCGACCTGCGGGGCCGGGCAGGGAGCGGCTTGTCACCGCACCGGAATATGCGGCGGATCCCCGTACTGCCGGTAGGCCGCCTGCAATTGCGTGCGCAGTTCCTCGTTGCTGCTGGCCGCCATGCCGAGGTCGCGCAGCAGGCCGTCGGACACGCCGTAGATCCAGCCGTGCACCGTGACCTGCTGGCCGCGCGCCCAGGCGTCCTGGATCACCGTGGTCTGGCAGACGTTGTTGACCTGCTCGATCACGTTGAGCTCGCACAGGCGGCTGTGCGCATCGTCCTCGCGCACGATGGTGCCCAGGTAGGCGTCGTGCTTGTCGGCCACGTCGCGCACATGGCGCAGCCAGTTGTCGACCAGACCCACGCGCTCGCGCTTGAGCGCGACCTTGACGCCGCCGCAGCCGTAGTGGCCCACCACGGTGATATGGCGCACCTTCAGCACCTCGACCGCGAACTGGATCACCGACAGCGCGTTCAGGTCGCTGTGCGCGATCACGTTGGCGATATTGCGGTGGACGAAGACCTCGCCCGGCGCCAGCCCCAGGATCTGGTTGGCGGGCACGCGTGAATCCGAACAGCCGATCCACAGGTATTCGGGCGCCTGCTGGTTGGCCAGGCTGGTGAAGAAGTTCGGATCTTCCGCGTTGACGCGGTCGACCCATTCGCGGTTGTTGCGGAACAGCTGGGCGATGGCGTCAGTCATGCTGCCCTCCTTGCCGGCTCGTCGCCGGATTCGGTTGGGCCGTATCGATGAATGAAGCGTTCCGAGGCATGGTAAGCGTAGAAGTCATGAACATGTCCGGCCAGCAGCCGGTCCTTGTGTCCCTGCCACAGGGCAGGATCGAAAAAGTCCGCATGGTGCCGCAGGAAGGCCGCGCGCACGCGCGGGTCGCCCAGCAGGAAGGTGCGGAAGGTTTCGGGAAAGATGTCGTGGCGGCCGACGCTGTACCAGACCTCGCCCGACATCTCCTCTTCCTCGTTGCGGGGAGTCGGTACGCGGCGGATATTGCAGTCGGTCAGGTATTCGATCTCGTCGTAGTCGTAGAACACCACGCGGCCATGGCGCGTGACGCCGAAATTCTTGTACAGCATGTCGCCCGGGAAGATGTTGGCGGCCATCAGCTCCTTGATCGCATTGCCGTATTCGATGATGCCGTGCTCGACCTGCTCGTCGGTGCCTTCCTGCAGGTAGATGTTCAGCGGCGTCATGCGGCGCTCGATATAGAGATGGCGTACCACGATTTCCTCGGTGCCGTCCTTGGCGCGCTGATATTCGATCATCGACGGCGCATGCTCGTGCAGCTCGCGCACCAGCGCATCGTCGAAGCGCGACAGCGGAAAGGCGACGTCCGAATATTCCAGCGTGTCCGCCATGCGGCCGACGCGGTCGTGCTGCTTGACCAGCTGGTACTTGGACTTGATCAGCTCGCGCGTGGTTTCCTTCGGCGCCGGATAGAAGTCCTTGATCACCTTGAAGACGTAGGGATAGGACGGCAGCGTGAACACCAGCATCACCAGCCCGCGGATGCCGGGGGCGATGATGAACTTGTCCGACGAATGCTGCAGGTGGTGCAGGAAGTCGCGGTAGAACAGGTTCTTGCCCTGCTTCTGCAAACCCAGCGAGGTATAGATCTCCGCGCGCGGCTTGCGCGGCATGATGTCGCGCAGGAAGGTCACGTAGGCCGACGGGATCTCCATGTCGACCATGAAATAGGAATGCGTGAACGAGAACAGGATCAGCAGCTGTTCCTTGCGCAGCAGCACCGTGTCGAGCGCCAGCTTGCCCGACGGCCCGTGCACGATCGGGATCGCCAGCGGATAGGTGCGGTCGCCGTTCAGCACGCGGCCGATGATGAAGGCCGACTTGTTGCGGAAGAACAGCGACGACAGCACGTGGATCTGGAAATTCGGCGCGATGCGGAAATCGCCCAGGTGCTCGGTGACGGCGCGCACCACATAGCCGATATCGCGCTTCAGGTCCTCGTACGGCCGCTCGAGCTGGAAGTTGTGCACGATCCGTTCGAAGCAGTCTGCCATGCCCTCGCGGCTGCCCGGATAGTAGGCGCGGAAGGTCGGCCGGGTCGGCGACTCCTCGTTCTCGATGTATTCGGTCGAGATCGCCGGGCGCACGAAGATGAAATCGTTGTTGAAGTACGAGCGGTGCAGGATGCGGGTAAAGACCGAATTGAAGAAGGTCTCGGCCAGCTCGGGCTGGTGATGGTTGGTCAGCAGCCCGATGTAATGCAGCTTGATCTGCTGCCAGATCTCGTCCTCGATCTGCTCGGCGTCGTACTCGTCCTCGAGGATCACCGTGGTTTCGCGCACGCGCTCGTTGTAGAACGCGATGCGGTCGCGCTGCAGCTGCTGCAGCCCGGCCCAGTCGCCGGCCTCGAAGCGGACCTTGGCCTCGATGCTGACCTCGCGAAACAGCCGATAGTGCTTGTCGAACCCGTCCAGCATGGTGCGCGCCACATCGTAGGCGATCTGCGACGACAGCAGTTTCGGGAAGTGGGACATGGCTGGGACGGACTACCTGGGCGCGGGTGAGGTTCGGAAGGCGGTTTCGGCGGAGATATCGGCGGAAATATCGACTGAAAAATCGGCTGAGATATCGGCTGGAACCTGTGCATCGGCGCTCGCGGCGAGGCCGGATGTCAGGGGTGATTGTAAGCGCTTCGCGCGAGGCATCGGTGGCGCCGCCCACCATGGAGCGGCGCACCGTGCACGGCGCTTTCCTGTCTTTTACCTCGCCATCACATCGTTTCGGAGAACAGTTCGCGGCCGATCAGCATGCGGCGGATCTCCGAGGTGCCGGCGCCGATCTCGTACAGCTTGGCGTCGCGCCACAGGCGGCCGGTCGGATATTCGTTGATATAGCCGTTGCCGCCCAGGATCTGCACCGATTCGCCGGCCATCCAGGTCGCCTTCTCGGCCGTATAGAGAATCACCGCCGCGCAGTCCTTGCGTACCTGGCGCACGTGCTCGCTGCCGAGCGCGTCGAGGTTCTTGCCCACCGTATACAGATAGCTGCGCGCGGCCTGCAGCGTGGTGTACATGTCGGCGATCTTGCCCTGGATCAGCTGGAATTCGCCGATGCTCTGGCCGAACTGCTTGCGGTCGTGGATGTAGGGCGTGACCACGTCCATGCAGGCCTGCATGATGCCGACCGGGCCGCCGGACAGCACCGCGCGCTCGTAGTCCAGGCCGCTCATCAGCACCTTGGCCCCGCCGTTCTCGGCGCCGAGGATGTTCTCGGCCGGCACCTCGACGTCCTGGAACACCAGTTCGCCGGTATGCGAACCGCGCATGCCGAGCTTGTCCAGCTTCTGCGCCACCGAGAAGCCCTTCATGCCCTTTTCGACGATGAAGGCGGTCATGCCGCGCGCGCCAAGATCCGGCTCGGTCTTGGCGTAGACCACCAGCACGTCGCAGTCCGGACCGTTGGTGATCCACATCTTGGTGCCGTTCAGCACGTAGTGGTCGCCCTTGCGGTCGGCCCGCAGCTTCATGCTGACCACGTCCGAACCGGCATTGGGCTCGCTCATCGCCAGCGCGCCGATCCACTCGCCGGACACCAGCCTGGGCAGGTACTTCGCCTTCTGCGCCGGCGTGCCGTTGCGGTGGATCTGGTTGACGCACAGGTTCGAATGCGCGCCGTACGACAGGCCGACCGAGGCGGAGGCGCGGCTGATCTCCTCCATCGCGATCATGTGGGCCAGATAGCCCATGTTGGCGCCGCCGTACTCCTCGGCGACGGTGATGCCCAGCACGCCGAGGTCGCCCATCTTCTTCCAGCAGTCCATCGGAAACTGGTCGGTACGGTCGATCTCGGCCGCGCGCGGCGCCAGTTCGGCCTGGGCCCAGGACTGCACGGACTCGCGCAGCATCTCGATGTCTTCACCCAGGTCGAATTTCAGGCCTGGCAGGGTCGCGGTCATGGTTTGTCTCCTGTTGGAATCCGGATTCGATACGGAATGGGGGCCGGGTGCGGCCGGGGTGGCGCGGGTGGCAGGTACGGACGGGCTCAGACGTGGTCGAGCGTGCGCACCACGCACAGCGTCATCAGCATCGTCGCCACCGCCTTGCGGACGCCGCCGGTTTCGGTAAACACGTCGCCCTGGGCGACGATCAGCGTGCGGCCCGGCTTGAGCACGCGGCCCACGGCAATCAGCCGCTCACCCCGGGCGGGCGACAGCAGATTGATCTTGTACTCGGCGGTCAGGCCCGCCTCGCCTTCGCCGACCATCGACAGCGCGGCGTAGCCGCAGGCGCTGTCGGCCAGCGCGCCGACCACGCCGCCGTGGAAGAAGCCATGCTGCTGGGTGACGCCTTCGGACCATGGCATAGCCAGCTCGACCTCGCCGCGCTCGACGCGGACCAGCGAGGCGCCGAAGGTTCGCATCAGCCCCTGGCGCGAGAAGCTGGCGGCAATTTCCTCGGCGCGGCCCGGCGGCAGGTCGGCGGCGGTGCGGGCCGGGGCATCGGCCTTCATGTCGAGGGCGTCTGCGGCCTCGGCGGCCTCAGCGGCCCCTGCGGCGGCGTATGTCACAACATCCGTGGCGGAATTCGGCATGGCAGCTTCCTGTCGGCGCCGGCACCGCGCGCTGCGGTGGGCTGTCGGCTTATTTTATTTACGTTTACGTAAACGTCAATCAAATTTGTCGGGCGACGAGGGGCGAAGGTGGCATCGGCCACATTCAGGCGCCGGCCGCGCGCTCCCGCTCGGGCTCGGCCGCCGCCAGCAGGGCGCGGCATTGGCGCTCGTGCTGGTCGATCTCGGCCAGTTGCGCCTGCAGGTCTTCCATCTGCCGCTCCAGCGCCTGCCGGTGCTGCGCCAGCGAGGCCAGGAAGCGCTCCAGCTGGGGCACCGTGTCGCGCGGCGATTCGTACAGATCGAGGATCTCGCGGATCTCGTTCAACGTCAGGCCGAGCCGCTTGCCGCGCAACGTCAGCTTCAGGCGGGTGCGCTCGCGGCCGCTGTAGAGCCGCTGCCTTCCCCCGGCGCCGACGCGGTCCGGCGACAGCAGGCCCTGGTCCTCGTAGAAGCGGATCGCCCGGGGCGTGATGTCGAACTCGCGCGCCAGTTCGGTGATGGTGTAGGTGGTGCCCGCCGGCGGGTTGGCGGGCATCGCGGTAGAGGTGGCGGAGCTGGGCATGGGCGCCTGTAAAAGAGAACGAACGTTCGATACGCGTGGGCGTTTTCGCTTAAGATGGCAACAGGCCGTCCGAATTGACGTTTACGTTAGCGTCAAGCAGCGCGCCTGGCAACCGCCCCGACGCCGTTCCGCGCATTGCGTGCCTCATGGCGCCCGGAATCGCGTCCGGCATCCGGATCCACGACGAGAAAGCCCACCGCAGGGCTTCGCAACCGAGAGACTCCCCGATGAACGCACTCGAACACCAGCTCCAATACCCGTTCGGCGAGACCATGCCCGAGCCCGGCGCGCGCCAGCAGGTGGCCCCCGGCGTCTACTGGCTGCGCATGCCGCTGCCGTTCGCGCTTGACCATATCAATCTATGGCTGGTGCGCGACCGTGTGGACGGGCGCGACGGCTGGACCGTGATCGACTGCGGCATCACCAACGACACCATCAAGGCGCACTGGGAAACCGTGTTCGCCAACGAGCTGGAAGGCCTGCCGGTGCTGCGCGTGCTGGTCACCCATTGCCATCCCGACCACGTGGGCCTGGCGCACTGGCTGTGCCAGCGCTGGGACGCGCGGCTGTGGATGAGCCTGGGCGACTATATGAGCGCTCGGGTGATGGGGGGCGGCAACGGCGTCGGCTCGAACGCGGGCGGCGACTTCGCGGCGAGCCACTTTGCCCGCCATGGCCTGGCCGACCCCGACAGCCTGGAAAAGCTGCGCGCCCGCAAGAGCTACTACGCGACGCTGGTGCCCGATCTGCCGACGCAATACCGCCGCCTGATGGACGGCGATACGGTGACGATGGGCGCCGATCCGGCGGCCGCCAGCTGGCGCGTGATCACCGGCTTCGGCCACGCGCCGGAGCACGTCGCGCTCTACAACGCCGAGCTGAAGGTGCTGATCTCCGGCGACATGGTGCTGCCGCGGATCTCGACCAATGTCAGCGTGTTCGACATGGAACCGGAGGCGAACCCGCTGGCGCTGTATCTGCGCTCGCTGGACCGCTACCAGGACCTGCCCGAGGACACGCTGGTGCTGCCCTCGCACGGCCGGCCGTTCCGCAATCTGCAGACGCGCATCGGACAGCTGCGCGAGCACCATGTCGAGCGCCTGGCCGAGACCCGCGCCGCCTGCGCCGAAAAGCCGTGCAGCGCGCGCGATATCGTCGACGTGATCTTCCGCCGCCAGTTCGACATCCATCAGATGACCTTCGCGATGGGCGAGGCGCTGGCCCACCTGCACGTGCTGTGGCATGCCGGCGAACTGCGGCGCGCCACGGACGACGATGGCATCATCCGGTTCCGGGCCAACGGCTGAATTGCCGCCTGAATTGCCCCCTGAGTCGCCGCCTGAGTCGCGCCTGAATTCCCGCCTGAATTGGGCCTGACTCGCGCCGTGAATCGCGTCCTGAATCGCGCCGTGAATCGCGCCTGAATCGCCGCCCATGTCCGCCACCGACAGCCCCACCCACGGCGCCCCCGACAGCGCCTTCGCCCACACCCCGCCGCCGCCCTATTACGCGGTGATCTTCACGTCCACGCGCACCGGCGAGGACGTGGGCGGAGAAAACCACGAGGCCGACTACGGCGCGATGGCGCAGCGGATGGTGGAACTGGCCGCGACCATGCCGGGCTTTCTCGGCGTCGAGTCGGTGCGCGACGGCAGCACGCCGGGCGCGCCCGGCATCACGGTGTCGTACTGGCGTTCGCTGGAGGACATCGCCGCCTGGCAGGCGCATGCCGAGCACCGGGTCGCGCAGCGCCTGGGACGCGAGCGCTGGTATCAGGGCTTCCAGCTGCGCGTCTGCAAGGTCGAGCGGGCCTACGGCTTCGAGCGCTGACCTGCGCTGGCGTCAGGCCTGGCGCGCCAGCGTCTGCAGATACGCGATGCCGTCGATCGCGCGGCTGCCGTACCACGACACCATTTCCCCATCGACCAGCAGCACCGGCAGGCCGAGCTGGCGCTCGAGCGCGTCGGCGTGGTCCTCGGTAAAGCGATAGGGTTCGGTCGACAGCAGCACCAGGTCGAGCTCGCGCACCAGCGCCTCGCTCCAGCGAAAGCTCGGATAGCGCTGCCCCGGCGCATTGGGCCGCGCGCAATCGCCATCGACGCAGGCCTGCGGCGCGGCACCCGCATCGTCGGCATCCTGGGCATCGGGCCAGGTCTGCCAGCCGATCAGCGCCAGCATGCGGCTGATATAGGTGTCGCGCGACACCGTCATCCACGGGTCCTGCCAGATCGCGTACAGCACCCTGCGCGTCGGCCACGCGCTCGCCTCGAGGCGCGCCAGCGCCTGCTCCAGCCGCGTGCATAGCGTCTCGCCTTCGGCTTCGCGGTCGAAGATGCCGCCCAGCAGCCGGTACAGCTCCAGGTTGTCGCGCGGCGCGCACGGATGGGTCACGATCACGTTCGGCACGAAGCCGCGGATCTCGTCCACGGTCTCGCGCCGGTTCTCGTCGATGTTGACCACCACGTGGGTCGGCGCCAGCGCGCGCAGCTTGTCCAGCTGGACGTCCTTGGTGCCGCCGACCTTGGCGACCGCGCGCACCTGCGGTTCGGGATGGATGCAGAAGCCGGTGCGCGCCACCAGCCGGTCGCCGAGTCCCAGCGCAAACAGCAGTTCGGTAACCGACGGCACCAGCGAGGCGATGCGCGCATCGGCAG
>NZ_JCBAJO010000076.1:0-19877 GCF_059772245.1 Cupriavidus sp. R6-3 | reverse complement strand
AATCATGCCCGTCATGTCCCGGTCGGTACTGACGGCGTACCGGCTGCCCGCGCAAGCGTACGCCGCCGCTGCCAGCTGGACTGTCAGGAAAGCGGTCAGCAGGAATGCGGCCAGCCAAAGCCGCCGGAGGGACGTGCGCACGTGTGGGCCCATGTTGGCCGAATGGTACCAGCGATTGACTCGGCAAGCGCGAGGCAGCCGGCAGTCCCTGGCTCGGGGAAATCACCCCTGGCAGCGGTCAACGAGCGGAGGGCTGAGTCCTCGCCGGGCGCGGACGTGTCGGAGCCGGCGCGTGCGGGCCGATATCCTGCCCGCCCAGCCGCATCGCCAGATAATCGATCAGCACGCGCACCTTCGGCGGCATCACGCGCTTGGGGGGATACAGCAACCACACCGCGCCCTGGTAGGCGCGGGCACGGAAGTCCCAGTCCGGCAGCACCTGCACCAACTTGCCAGATTGCAGTGCGGCCTGCGCGGCGAAGTCCGGCAAGGCCGCAATCCCCAGGCTGCCCAGCGCACCTTCGAGCCGCGCGCCGACATGGTTGGCGATATAGCGCCCGCGCACCGTGACGGTCTGCGTTTCCGTGCCGCGGCGAAAGCGCCAGCGATTGTCGTCGGCGACCTCGCCGAGGAACAGGCAGTCGTGCTCGGCCAGCTGCCGCGGCTGCGCCGGTACGCCGCGCTTGCGCAGGTAGCGCGGCGACGCGCATAACACCCAGCGCACCGCGCCTAGCCGGCGTCCCGCCAGCCCCGGCGGCGGATCGTCGGTCAGCCGGATCACCAGATCGACCTCGTCGGCCAGCGGGTCGACGCTCTGGTCGGAAAATCGCAGATGCACGTCGATCTGCTCGTACTGGCGCAGGAACGCGGGGATCAGCGGGTGGATCACGGTCTTGGCGTAGGCCACCGGCGCGCTCAGCGTGACGCGGCCCTGCGGCAGCCCGCCAAGCTGGCCGGCCGCATCGACGGCGCCCGCCGCGGCGCCCACCATGTCGCGGCAGAACCGCGCCACCTGTTCGCCGGCCTCTGTTACCCGGACCTTGCGCGTCGAGCGTTCCAGCAGCCGCGTGGCCAGCGCCTCCTCGAGCCGCTTGATCTGCCGGCTGACGGTCGATGGCGTGCTGCCGAGCTGGCGGGCCGCCAGCGAGAAGTTCCCGGTGTCGACGACGCGGGCGAAGACGGCCAGGTCGGGGAGCAGGGCGATCAGGGTGTTCTGATGCATCGTGGCGGGCGCGGCGATTGATGAATCGGCGACATCAAAGATTTGCGGATGGAGCGGATTATCACCTTGGATGCAATACCGGACAATGCGTGAAACGCGATCTCCTTGTCCGCGCATCCGCCGATTCCCCGATTTCCCGATTTCGCGAATTCCCGAATCCCCGAATCCCCGAATCCCCGAATCCCCGAATCCCCGAATCCCCGAATCCCCGAATCCCCGAATCCCCGAAGCCATGACCGCCCAACAAGCCCGCCTGCTGATGTTGTCCGACCTGATGCTGCTCGGGGTCGCCGTGGTATGGGGCACCAGCTACGGCGTCGCCAAGCAGGCGCTGCAGCACTACCCGGTGCTCGGCCTGCTCGCGCTGCGCTTCGGGCTGACCTTCGTGCTGCTGTCGCCGACGCTGGCCGGGCTGCGCGGCATACCGGCGGCGTCGCTGGCGCGCGTAGCGGGCGCGGGTGTGCTGCTGCTCGGCATCTTCCTGTGCGAGACATTCGGCCTGTTGCTGACGCGCGTGGCCAATGCGGCGTTCCTGATCAGCCTGTGCGTGGTGCTGACCCCGCTCATCGAGTGGCTGCTGCTGTCGCGCCGGCCGACCCGTCTGGAATGGGCGGCGGTGCTGCTGTCGCTGTGCGGCGCGTGGATATTGGCGGCGGACGGTGCCGGGTCGCTGTCGTTCCATCCCGGCGATGCGCTGATCCTGCTGGCCGCGCTGCTGCGGGCCATCTATGTTTGCGCGATGAAGCACAGCATGGGCCGGCAGCCCCCGCCCGCGCTGGCGGTCACCGCGCTGCAGGCCGGCGTGGTGTCGGCCGGCAGCGTGGCGGTGGCTATGGCAATGGCATGGGCCGGCGGGGCCGCCACCTGGCCGCTGCCGCCGTTGCCCGGCTTCGGCGCGCAGGGCGCCTTCTGGCTGTGCCTGCTGTACCTGGTCGGCGCCTGCACGCTGTTCGCGTTCTTTGCGCAGAACTATGCGATCAAGCGCAGCAGCCCCACGCGCGTGGCCTTGCTGATGGGCAGCGAACCCGCGTTCGGCGCGCTGTTCGCATGGCTGTGGCTGGGCGAGCGGATCGCGCTGTCCGGCTGGATCGGCGGCGGCCTGATCGTGCTGGCCTCGCTGCTGGCGACCGTGCGATGGCAGCGTGCAATCGCGCCGGCGCACGATGTGCCGGGCGTCGCGGAGCGGACGTAGCGGCAGCGCCCGCCGCCCTGAAACCCGAGCCCCGGCGCGTTCAATGCGCGGCGGTGAGCCCGGCGTCGTGGCTGGCGTAGCGGCCCAGCGCCACCTTGATCGCCAGCAGCACGGGGATCGCCACGACAAACAGCAGCGCCAGCGACAGGAAGCCGGCGTTGAAGGCGAGGGCGCCCGCCTGCCGCTCCAGCAGCGGTTCCAGCGTCGCGGCGATCGCCACGGCGGGATCGGCGTGCGACAGTGCCTGGCGCAGCGGCGTTTCCATCGATCCCGTGGCCAGCGGCGCATCCATGCCGACCGGCAGCGTCTGCACCAGCGCGGCCCGCGCGGCGCCATGGCGATGGTGCAGATACGTCTGCAGGAAGGCGATGCCGATCAGTCCGCCGAATTGCCGGCCGAAGTTGAACAGCGCGGCGCCCTGGCAGGCCAGCGCCGCCGGCAGTCCGCCCAGCGTGACCAGCGTCAGCGAGACGAACATCAGCCCGAGGCCGAAGCCGCGGATCAGCAGCGGCGGGGTCATGTCGGGCAGGCCGCTGTACGCGGTGGCATACGACAGCATGGCCATCGCCAGCATGAACAGCACGATGCCGAGCGGGATCAGCTTGAACGGCGCCACGCGCGTGTATTGCGCCAGCGCGCCGCCCAGCAGCAGGCCCAGCGACGCGGTGGCGGCGCTCGATACCAGCAGATCGCCCGCATGGGTTGGGCTCAGCCGCAGCACGTTGAGCGCGAAGGCGGGCAGCAGGAAGGCGCTGCCGAACAGCGCGAAGCCGGCCACGAAGCTGACGCAGAAGCCGAAGGCGAAATGCGGGTCGCGGAACAGCCGCGCCTGCAGCCAGCGTGGGCTATCGCACCGGCGCTGGCGCGCGCCATCGCGCCGGCGCTGGCGCCATGCTGCCAGCACCAAGGCCACTCCGGCCAGCAGTCCGGCCTGCACGATCCGTGGCGAGTGCAGCCAGTCGTGACGATTGCCTTCCTGCAGCACGAATACCGTGGCGATCGACGCGACGGTCAGCAGCGCGATACCGATCGGATCGAGCCCGTGCGGCAGCGCCGCGCTTCCCACGTCGATACGCTGGTCGGTGGCCTCGCGAGGGAGGACCAACAGCGCCAGCCCGATCCCCGCCAGCCCGAATGGCACACCCGCCAGGAACACGAGGCGCCAGGACCCATGATCGGTGACCCATCCCTGCGCCAGCGGTGCCAGCGTGGTCGGCGCCATCACGGTCGCCAGCGCGAACACCGCCTGGCTCAGCGGCACCCAGCGCGGCGGCGCATCGCGAAACAGCAGCGCCTGCGCGGTGGCGAGCATCAGCGCGGCGGTAGCGCCCTGCACGAAGCGGCAGGCGCCCAGCATCGCCAGATCGAGCGGCAGCGATGCGGCCGCGGTCGACGCCACCAGCAGGACGCCGGACCACCGCAGCACCGCTGCCTCGCCGAAGCGGCGCGCCACCGCGGCCGCGATCACGAACGCCGCCAGCTTCGCCGCGAAGTACAGGATGTTGAGCCACGCCGCCTCGTCCAGCGTCGCATGCAGCCCGCCGGCGAAATGCGCCCGATTGACCATCATCAGCGTGCCGTTGATGGCGTCGGTCAGGGCGAGCAGCGTCACCGCCGCCAGCAGCGCGGCAAAGCGGCGGTCCATCATCTGGCCTGCACGAGCTGCTGCGCGAGTTGCTGCGGGAGGCGCTGCGCGGCTTGCCGTGCGACCGGCGCCGCCGGGGCAGCAGGGGCCGCCCGGGCCGCCGCGTCGGATCGCGTATCGATCGACACCACCGCCGACAGCCCCGGCACCAGCTTCCCGTGCAGCGGACCGCCGCGCGCCGGCACGATCTTGACCGGCACGTGCTGCACGATCTTCGTGAAGTTGCCGGTGGCGTTGTCCGGCGGCAGCAGCGCGAACTGCGCGCCGCTGCCCGGCGACACGCTGACGACCGTGCCGTCGATCGGCACGCCGGGATAGCTGTCGAGCTCGATCCGTACCGGGCTGCCGACGCGGACGCGATGCAGCTCGGTCTCCTTCAGGTTGGCGACGACCCAGGACGCCTCGACCGGCACCAGCGCGAGGGCCGTGGTGCCGGGCTGCACGTAGCGCCCGACGCGAATCTGCCGATTGCCGACGACGCCGTCGACCGGCGCACGCACCACGGTATTGCCCAGATCGATGCGCGCCAGCTGCAGCCGTGCCAGTGCGGACGCTTCGGCGGCCCTGGCCTCGTCGACCTGCGCGGCGATCACGTCCAGACGGCGGCGCTCGGCATCGAGGTGGGCCAGCGCGCCTTGCTCGGCGGCCGCCGCCTGTTCGGCCTCGGCGCGCGCCAGCTCATAGGCCTGGCGGCTGCTGGCGTGCACCTCCAGCAGCTGCGCGTGGCGCCGATGATCGAGCGCCGCGCGGTGCGTGGCCGACTGGCGGATGCGCAGCGCTGCCTGCGCCTGCCGGATCTGCGCCTGCTGCAGCCGATGCTGGCGCTCCAGCGTGGCCAGCGCCGCGCGGCGCGCGCGCACATCGGCTTCCGCCTGGCCGACGCGCGCCAGATAATCGGCGTCGTCGATGCGGAACAGCACGTCGCCCGCGCGCACTGGCTGATTGTCGTCGACCGCGACAGCGCGCACATAGCCGGCCACGCGCGGCGCCACCGCCGTGACGTCGGCGCGGACATAGGCGTTGTCGCTGGTCACCGTGTGCTGGCGGTGCTGCCACCAGCGATAGCCGCCGTAGCCGGCCAGCAGCGCGCCGGCGATCGACAGCGAGACCAGCATCGTTCGCCGCGATGGGCCTTGCGCCAAGCGCCACGATGGCCGTCGGGAAGGGCCCGGGACCTTTGCCTGGGTCGCCATGCGATTTGCTCCGCGCCGCTAGCGATCGACGAAGGCGTCGTTCAGGCGGACGCCGCGTCGGGGTGGCGAATCCTCTTCGAGCATCGGATGCCGGTGATTGATATCGCTCAGGCTCATGCCGATCGGCGCGGGCGCCGGTGTGGACGTGGTGGCGGTGGCAGCGTCGCCGCCGCCGTCGCCTTGCCTGGTGGCGCAGCCGGACAGGGCGGCCGCCGCGATCGCCAGCGCGATCGAACTGGGGTAGAACCGAAACGTCATCGTGGGCCCGGCATTGTTGCATGCCGCCTCGTGGTGGAAGTGGCACGACTATAGGCAGGGCCGTCACGCAGGGGAAATCGAACGATTCGATGGCCCCCATGCGGCGTTTCGATGGGGACGTGCCCGCCGCGGCGGGCGTCCGGCACTGTCAGTCTTCCGGCGGCGCGAGCATCGCGGTGAAGGCGTCGACGAGGTGCTGGCGCACGTAGCGATGCACCGGATCGCACTCGGCACCGCCGTGCCAGTGCAGCCGGATCGCGACGGTGTCCTCGGTGCCGCGCACCGGCACGCAGGCCAGCGCGCCTTGCCGCACGATCAGCGGCGCGACCACGGCGGGCAACACCGCGACCACCGGGGCGGCCTGCAGCAGCCGGCTCAGCGTCAGCAGGCTCTCGACTTCGGTGGGCATCGCGCCGGTGTGCTGCAACTGGCCGAGAAAGGCGTTGCCGGCCGAGCCGAGCGCGATCGCATGCGACAGGCCGATGGCCTGCAGCGTGCGCAGTTCGTCCGCGCCGACGCTGGCCGGCAACGGCAGTTGCGCGGGCGCGTGAGCGCAGACCAGATCGCAACGATGCAGGTCCGCGCTGCGATGCCAGTCCTTCGTCGGGAGCGGCACGCCGGTGACCGCCAAATCGATCTCGCGGGCGTCGAGGGCGTCCGGCATGCGGGCGGCCGGCATCGCGCGCGACACCAGCCGGATCGACGGCGCTTCGCGCGCCAGCGCGGCACACAGCACCGGCAGCAGCATCGCCTCCAGCGGTTCCGGCAGCGCGATGCGCAGGCACGCCTGCGCCGACGAGGGATCGAACTCGCCGGCCGGGCGTACCAGGCCATAGGCCTCGTTCAGCAGCGCGCGTACCGGTTCGACCAGCGCCATGGCCTTGGCGGTCGGCTCCATGCCCCTGGCGCCGCGCACGAACAGCGGATCGTCGAACAGCCGCCGCAGCCGGGCCAGCATATGACTGACCGCGGGCTGCCCGAGGAACAGTTGCCGGGCCGCGCCGCTGACCGAGCGCTGGCTCGCCAGCGCATCGAAGGCGACCAGCAGGTTCAGGTCCAGCGCGCGGAATTTGCGGTAGTCGAGGGGGCCGATGTTGTTCGATGTGTGCGTGGATGTGTGGGCCGATGTGTGCGCCGCGTCGTTGCGCGGCCCGGTGACCGGATCCATGCCGTTTCTCCGTCGAGTTCGCCGCGCCAGCCGGGATCCGCCTGGCTCCATGGCCGTTATGGGGTGTCGCGGTCCCGTGGCTCCGCGATGGCATCGAGCATCGCCTGGCCGAGCGCGACGTCGCCTTGCTGCTTCAGCGCCTCGGCCGCGCCGAGCTTGTCGCGCAGTTCGCGATTCTGGCTCAGCTTGAACTTGCCGACCAGCCGCGTGATGTCGATCTCGATGCCGACGATCGCCTTCAGCATCGTATCGATGTAGTCCGCCGGCGCGTCCGTCATCTTCCACGCCTGCGGCCGCGAGGCCTCGTGCGCGCGGGTCAGGCGCGCCACCACGCCCCGGACGTACCGTTCCTCATCGCGGATCGTGATCCTGCCATGGGCATGGACCACCCGGTAGTTCCACGTCGGCACCTGCTTGTGGGTCTCGTGCTTGCTCGGGAACCACGTCGGCGTGATGTAGCCATCCTCGGCGCGGAACACGACCATCACCTCGTCGCCGTTCCGCACGTCCTGCCACACCGGATTCGCCCTGGCGACATGGGCGCGCAGCGTGCCGTTCCGGCCGGCGGACAGGTCCAGCTCGAACGGGAGATGGTTGGCGTCCAGGCCATTCGGGCCATGCGTGACCAGCATCGCGAATGGATGCTGACGCATCAGGCGATGCAGCGCGTCGACGTCCTGCACTTCGAAATGGGAGGGGATGTACATGGTCTCGAACGGGTCTCGAATGGCGAAAGGGATTGGCGTGGCGACGGACGGGCCTCAGGGGGCGACCTCAGGGGTGGACCTCACCGGTGGACCTCGTCCATGCTCCATGATCGGCCCGTAGCCGGCCGGAAGAAAGAGCCATTCTGGAGGTATTCGAATGGACCAGTATTCGGGGTAATGGCTGATCCGAGGGAGTCCGCCCAAGCCTTCGCCGGGTGTTTCTTTTTTCAGCTGGCCGGGAATACGCCCCTGGTCCGGGCAGCGGACCCGAGTACCTTGGCCAGTTTCTTGACCGCCGCGTCGATCTGCTCGTCGGTGTAGCCGCCGAGTCCGAGCACCAGGCCCGGGCGCGCGTTTCCGCTCGAGTACATCGGCGACACCGGCCTGACCGCCACGCCCGCCTCCATCGCGAGCGAGGCAATCCACTGGTCGTCCCACCCCTCGCCGAGCCACAGCACCAGGTGCATGCCCTGGTCCCCGGGCTGGAGCCAGGCCAGCTCGGACGGTATCCAGCGCGCGATTGCCGCGATCAGATGCTGGCGCCGGTCCGCATAGACCAGCCGGACTCGGCGGATATGCCGGTCGAGGTGTCCTTCGTCGATGAATGCCGCCAGCACATGCTGGTCGGCGCTGGGCGAATGCCGGTCGATCAGGACACGGGCGCCGCAGAACGCCGGCACCAGCGCCTGCGGAACGATGGCATAGCCGAGCCGCAGCGAAGGGAAGAGGATCTTGCTGAAGGTGCCCAGATAGACCACGCGGTCGGGCGCGAGTCCCTGCAGCGAGGGAAAGGGATGGCCGACGTAGCGCAATTCGCTGTCGTAGTCGTCCTCGACGATCCAGGACCCATTGGCGCGCGCCCAGGCCAGCAGCGCGTTTCTTCTCGCCATCGTCAGCGGCATGCCCAGCGGATATTGATGCGAGGGCGTGACGAAGGCCACGCGCGCGCGCTCGGCCATCGCGCGGGCCGCTTCGATGTCCATGCCGGCCTCGTCGACCGGTACGCGGACCATGCCGCGCCGGTGTCCCGTGCTCTCCAGGATGCCGGTGATGCCGCGGTAGGCTGGATCTTCGACCCACGCAAGGTCATCGGCGTCGAGCAGTACCTGGCAGGACAGGTAGAGGCCCTGCTGCGTGCCGGAGGTGACGATCACCTGCTCCGGCGTGCAGTGGACCGAGCGGGACCGGCGCACGTAGTCGGCAATCGCGCAGCGGAGCGCCGGCACACCTTGGGGATCGTCGTAACCGGAGGGTGCTGCCGCACGCAGCGCTCGCGTGCGATTGCCCAGCCGGCGCCATGCGTCGTCGGGCGCGGTGGGGCCCACCGGCACCGAAACCGCAAAGGGCACGGGCGGCAGCGGCGCGAATTGCCGCGCGACGTCGGCGAAGGCCGCGGCCCGTGTGCTCAATCGCACCGGAGCCGCCGGCGCATCGACATGGCGGGCCGGCGTACGGCGCTGCGGCGCATCGGATAACGCCGTCGCAACCCTGGTGCCGGCGCCGGCCTGGGCTTCGAGATAGCCCTCGGCAATCAGCTGCTCGAACGCCTCCAGCACGGTCCCGCGCGACACGGCCAGCGAGCTCGCCAGATGGCGCGTCGATGGCAGCAGCTCGCCCGGTTTCAGTTCCCCTCGCCGGATCGCCTCGCGCAGCAACCGCGACAGCTGTCTGCCGAGCTGTCCGGCGGACCGGTCCAGCTTGCCGATGGAGGGCAGCTCCATTGCGTGACGGTGTCGTGCCATGTCTTCGCGCGTCGAAATGGATCAGGGCTCAATGCCGGTCGCGGGCGGCGTGGCCATTGGCATTGACATTGGGATTGACATTGGCATTCGCGTTGGCATAGACCACGCGGCCAGCGGTCCGCAGCGCCTCGACCATCAGCGTGGCGGCCGGCGACAGCAGCCGGTCGGTGCGCGTGATGATGCCGAAGTCGTCCATATGGCAGGGAACGTCCAGCGGCAGGATGGCCACCATGCCGTGGCGCGCATAGTACTCGGCGACATCGGCGGCCAGTACCGCCAGCATGTCGCTCTGCTCGATCATCTGCGTGACGAACAGCAGCGCGGCGGTCTCGACCACATTGGTCGGCGGCACCAGGCTGGCGCGCTGGAACATCAGGTCGAAGCGATGGCGCAGCACGCTGCCGGCCGGCGGAACGATCCACGTCGCCGGCTGCAGATCGGCCAGCGACAGTGCCGGCGCGTCCAGCAGCGGATGGCCGCAGCGCGCCACCACGCAGACCGGCTCGCCGGCCAGTGGTTCGTAGCGCAGCTGCAGCTTGTCGTGTTCGGCGAACAGCCGGGCCACCACCAGATCGAGCTTGTCCTGCGCCAGGCGCTCCAGCAGCACGTTGCTGTTCTCGATCTCCAGCGAGACGCGCAGCCCGGGGTTGTCGCGCTTGAGCTCGGCCACCGCGGGCGGCAGCAGCTTGACCGCGGGCGAGGTGATCGCGCCGACCGCGACATGGCCGAGGCGGCCCGCGCGCAGGCCCATCACTTCCTGCTGCGCCTGATCGAGGCTGCCGACCACGGCCCGTGCGTGGCGGATCATCGCGTCGCCATACAACGTTGGCCGCATGCCGCGCGGCAGCCGTTCGAACAGCGGCACGCCGAGCATTTCCTCGAGTTCGCGCAGCAGCTTCGATGCGGCGGGCTGCGTCATGTTCAGGACCGCCGCGGCGCGATGAATATTGCCTTCCTCGGCCAATGCCACCAGCAGCAGCAATTGGCGGGTTTTCAGGCGGGCGCGGATATACCAGGGCGGGGAAGTCGGCATCGGGTTAACACGGATATCTGATTCGATATCGCAATGGCGTGAATTTTCATTAGAAGGATATCCGATCGGTTTGTACACTGCCGCCTGTCGAAAACAAAACCGATCGCCCAAGGCGCGACGCAGCCAGGAGACACCCTCAGCTGCCCCCAAATCCCGATGACGTCCCCCGCCGCGCGGCCATTGCCGCGGGCCGGCGTTCGTCCCGCCGCATTCAGGAATTTCCATGCCGGATTCAAAACCCAAGCTCCGCTCCGCCCAATGGTTCGGCACCGCCGACAAGAACGGCTTCATGTACCGCAGCTGGATGAAAAACCAGGGCATTCCCAATCATGAATTCGATGGCCGGCCCATCATCGGCATTTGCAATACCTGGTCGGAATTGACGCCGTGCAATGCGCATTTCCGCAAGCTGGCCGAGCACGTCAAGCGCGGCGTCTTTGAAGCCGGCGGCTTTCCGGTCGAATTCCCGGTGTTCTCGAATGGCGAATCGAATCTGCGGCCGACCGCGATGCTGACGCGCAATCTGGCCGCGATGGACGTCGAGGAAGCGATTCGCGGCAATCCTGTCGATGCCGTCGTGCTGCTGGCCGGCTGCGACAAGACCACGCCGGCGCTGCTGATGGGCGCGGCCAGCTGCGATGTGCCCGCGATCGTCGTCAGCGGCGGGCCGATGCTCAACGGCAAGCTCGACGGCAAGGACATCGGCTCCGGCACCGCGGTGTGGCAGCTGCACGAATCGCTGAAGGCGGGCGAGATCGACCTGCACCATTTCCTGTCGGCCGAGGCCGGCATGTCGCGCTCGGCCGGCACCTGCAACACGATGGGCACCGCCTCGACGATGGCCTGCATGGCCGAGGCGCTCGGCACCACGCTGCCGCACAACGCGGCGATTCCCGCAGTCGATGCGCGCCGCTACGTGCTGGCCCACATGTCCGGCATCCGCATCGTCGAGATGGCCCGGGAAGGGCTGTGCCTGTCGAAGATCCTGACGCGCGAGGCCTTCGAGAACGCGATCCGCACCAATGCCGCGATCGGCGGTTCCACCAACGCCGTGATCCACCTGAAGGCGATCGCCGGCCGCATCGGCGTGCCGCTGGAACTGGAGGACTGGACCCGCATCGGCCGCGATACCCCGACCATCGTCGACCTGATGCCGTCGGGGCGCTTCCTGATGGAGGAGTTCTACTACGCCGGCGGCCTGCCCGCGGTGCTGCGCCGGCTCGGCGAGGGCGGCCTGCTGCCGCATCCGGGCGCGCTGACCGTCAACGGCAGGACGCTGTGGGACAACGTCAAGGACGCGCCGAACTTCAACGACGAGGTGATCCGCCCGCTCGATCGGCCGCTGATCGCCGACGGCAGCATCCGCGTGCTGCGCGGCAACCTGGCCCCGCGCGGCGCGGTCCTCAAGCCCTCGGCGGCCACGCCTTCGCTGCTGAAGCACCGCGGCCGCGCGGTGGTGTTCGAGAACCTGGAGCACTACAAGGCCCGCATCGTCGACGAATCGCTCGAGGTCGACGCCAGCTCGGTGCTGGTGATGAAGAACTGCGGGCCCAAGGGTTATCCCGGCATGGCCGAGGTCGGCAACATGGGCCTGCCGCCGAAGCTGCTGCGGCAGGGCGTCAAGGACATGGTGCGGATCTCCGATGCGCGCATGAGCGGCACGGCCTACGGCACCGTGGTGCTGCATGTCGCGCCGGAGGCCGCGGCGGGCGGTCCGCTGGCGGCGGTGCGGGACGGCGACTGGATCGAACTCGACTGCGAGGCGGGCACGCTGCATCTGGACATCCCGACCGAGGAACTGGCGGACCGCATGGAGATGTTCCGGCCGCCGAAGCCCGAGGGCCGCGCGGGCGAGGGGGGCTATCAACGGCTCTATGTCGACCACGTGCTGCAGGCGGACCAGGGTTGCGATCTCGATTTCCTGGTGGGCTGCCGTGGTGCCGATGTGCCACGCCACTCGCATTGAGCGCGCATGGCACGGCAACGCATGCACGGCAACCCATGCACGGCAACCCATGAACGGCAACCCATGAACGGCAACCAGGAGCACACGCCATGCCATTGACCGGCCATCAACTGATCGGCGCCAGCGCGCGGCGCGGCAGCGGCGAGGCCTTCCACGCGGTGCATGCGGCCAGCGGCGAGATCATCGCCGATCCCGCTTTTCACGGCGCCTCGCTTGCCGACGTAGACGAGGCCTGCACGCTGGCCGCGCGGGCGTTCGATACCTACCGTGCGCTGCCCGACGAAGCCCGCGCCGCGTTCCTCGACGATATTGCCGCGCGCATCGAAGCGATCGGCGATGCGCTGATCCTGCGCGCGATGGACGAAACCGGCCTGCCGCGCGCCCGGCTCGAGGGCGAGCGCGCCCGCACCACCGGCCAATTGCGCATGTTCGCGGCGCTCGTGCGCAGCGGCGACGCTTGGGATGCCCGCATCGAACCGGCCCTGCCGCAGCGCCAGCCGCCGCGCACCGATCTGCGGCTGCGGCGCATCGGCATCGGTCCCGTGGCCGTGTTCGGCGCCAGCAATTTCCCGCTGGCATTCTCGGTCGCCGGCGGCGATACCGCGTCGGCGCTGGCGGCGGGCTGTCCCGTGGTGGTCAAGGCCCATCCCGCTCACCCAGGCACCTCCGAACTGGTCGGCCTTGCGGTGCAGCAGGCGGTGGCCGCGGCGGGTCTGCCCGAAGGCGTGTTCTCGCTGCTGTTCGATGCCGGCCACGCGGTCGGCGCGGCACTGGTCGCGCATCCGGCCATCCAGGCGGTCGGCTTCACCGGCTCGCGCAGCGGCGGCCTCGCGCTGATGGCGATCGCCGCCGCACGGCCCGCACCCATTCCCGTGTATGCCGAGATGAGCAGCGTCAATCCGAATATCCTGCTGCCCGCCGCACTGGCACGGCGCGGCCAAGCGCTGGCGCGCGACTTCGTCGCCTCGGTGACGCTGGGCTGCGGTCAGTTCTGCACCAATCCGGGCCTCGTGCTGGCGGGCGGCGGCGAAGCGTTCGAGCGCTTCGTCGCCGCGGCGGCCAGCGCGATCGCCGCCGTGCCCGCCGGCGTGATGCTGACCGCCGGTATTGCGCGCGCCTATGCCGAAGGCGTCGAACGCCTGGCCTCGCATCCGGCGGTCACCACGGTGGCGCAAGGTGCCAACGTCGCGGGCCGTGCCACCGCGAGCCTGTTCCGCGTGCACGCCGCTGATCTGCTGGCGGACGCGCGGCTCGCCGAGGAATGCTTCGGCCCGTGCAGCGTGCTGGTCGAATGCGAGGACGCCGACCAGCTGCGCCGGGTGCTGGAGCAGGGCGAAGGGCAGCTGACCGCGACGCTGCATCTGGACGACGCGGACCACGACGCCGCCCGCGCGTTGTTGCCGGTGCTGGAGCGCAAGGCCGGCCGCATCCTGGCGAACGGCTTTCCGACCGGCGTCGAAGTGTGCGATGCGATGGTCCATGGCGGGCCGTTTCCGGCGACATCGGACGGGCGCAGCACCTCGGTCGGCACCGCCGCGATCGAACGCTTCCTGCGTCCTGTCTGCTATCAGAACCTGCCCGATGCGCTGCTGCCCGACGCCTTGCGCGACGGCAACCCGCTCGGGCTGCGGCGCCGCGTCGGCGGCAAGGTGGAGGCGGTGGCCACGCCGGCCTGACCCCTGCGCATCGAGACCCATCCCGATATTCACAACATGCAGAACAATGTGAGGAGACCGATATGAACAGCCATTCCACGGCCGGGCTGGATCAGCCCGTGCCGCAGTCCATGCCGCAGCCCGTGCCGCTGCCCCACGACAGCGCCGACACCGCCCCAGCCGAAGAGTCCCGCATCATCGGCATGCTGACCCGCAAGCTGATCCCGTTCCTCGCGCTGATCTACGTGGTCGCCTACATCGACCGCTCGGTGGTCGGCTTCGCCAAGCTGCATATGAACGCCGCGGTCGGCATCAGCGATGCCGCCTATGGCCTCGGTGCGGGGCTGTTCTTCATCGGCTATTTCCTGTGCGAGGTGCCCAGCAACCTGGCGCTGGAGCGCTTCGGCGCGCGCCGCTGGTTCGCCCGCATCCTGCTGACCTGGGGCCTGATCACGATGGCGATGGCGCTGATCCACAACGCCACCACCTTCTACGTGCTGCGCTTTCTGCTGGGCGCGGCCGAAGCGGGGCTCTATCCCGGCATCCTGTATTTCCTGACCAAGTGGTTCCCGATGCGGCATCGCGCCCGCATCATCGGCCTGCTGGTACTGGCGCAGCCGATCGCGCTGATCGTCACCGGCCCGATCGCCGGCTGGGTGCTGTCGACGCCGGGGCTGTTCGGCATGTCGAACTGGCAGACGCTGTTCGTCGTCAGCGGCCTGCCCGCGGTGCTGCTGTGCCTGCCGACGCTGCGGCTGGTGCCGGAGTCCCCGGCTGACGCCAAATGGCTGTCGGCGCGCGACCGTGCCTGGATCGAGCGCGAACTCGCCGCGGACCAGAAGACCTTCGCGCTGAAGTCGCACGGCAACCCGCTGAAGGCGCTGAAGGACAAGCGCGTGCTGCTGCTGTCGCTGCTGTTCCTGCCGTTTCCGCTGAGCATCTACGGCCTGTCGCTGTGGCTGCCGACGATCATCAAGCAGTTCGGCGTCACCGATGCGAGTACCGGCCTGCTGTCGGCGGTGCCGTATCTGTTCGCGGTGGTGGGCCTGTATCTGGTGCCGCGCCATTCGGACCGCAAGGGCGAGCGCTACTGGCACATCGTGGTGGTGTCGAGCGCGGCCGCGCTGACGATGGCGGCGAGCGCCTGGGTGCAGACGCCCGCGCTGCAGTTCCTGTTCATCTGCCTGACGGCGTTCTCGATCTATTCGATCCAGGCAGTGGTGTGGGCGCTGCCGGGGCAGTTCCTGACCGGCGCCAGCGCCGCGGTCGGCATCGCCACCATCAATTCGCTGGCCAATCTGGGCGGCTATCTCGGTCCTTACGGCATCGGCCTGATCAAGGACGCGACCGGAAGCCTCGCCGCCGGCCTCTATTTCCTCGCCGCGATGCTGGTGTTCGCGGTGCTCATGACCTTCGTGGTACGCGCCGCGCTCGAGCCGCGCACGCCGCGCTGATACGGCAAGCCCTGCATATGTCTTACACCCGCACCTCGCCGCGCTACCGCGGCATCTTCCCGGTGGTGCCGACCACCTTCACCGAAACCGGCGAGCTCGATCTGCCCAGCCAGAAGCGCGCGGTCGACTTCATGATCGACGCCGGCGCGGACGGCCTGTGCATCCTGGCCAATTTCTCCGAGCAGTTCGCGCTGTCGGACGACGAGCGCGAGTTGCTGACGCGCACCGTGCTCGAGCATGTGCGGGGCAGGGTGCCGGTGATCGTCACCACCACGCACTACAGTACGGAGGTCTGCATCGCGCGCAGCCGGCGCGCGCAGCAGATGGGCGCCGCAATGGTGATGGTGATGCCGCCCTACCACGGCGCGACGTTCCGCGTGCCCGAGGCGCAGATCCACGAGTTCTACGCGCGGCTGTCGGACGCGATCCGTATCCCGATCATGATCCAGGACGCGCCGGCCAGCGGCACCGTGCTGTCGGCGCCGTTGCTCGCACGCATGGCCCGCGAGATCGAGCAGGTGGCCTACTTCAAGATCGAGACGCCGGGTGCGGCCAACAAGCTGCGCGAGCTGATCCGGCTGGGCGGCGACGCGGTGGAAGGGCCGTGGGACGGCGAGGAAGCGATCACGCTGCTGGCCGACCTGGAGGCCGGTGCCACCGGCGCGATGACCGGCGGCGGCTTTCCGGACGGCATCCGGCCGATCATCGAGGCGCACCGCCAGGGCGATGCCGACCTGGCCTTCGCGCTGTACCAGCGCTGGCTGCCGCTGATCAACCACGAGAACCGGCAGGCGGGCATCCTCGCGGCCAAGGCGCTGATGAAGGAGGGCGGCGTGATCGCCTGCGAGGCGCCGCGCCACCCGCTGCCACCGATGCATCCGGCAACGCGCAGGGAACTGATCGCGATCGCGCGGCGGCTCGATCCGCTGGTGCTGCGCTGGGCGAAATAGCGGAACAGCGCAGCACAGGGCCGCAAACAGCGGCAAATAGCGGCGGGAGATGGCAATGTGGCGGCCTTGCGGGCCGCCACATTGCATTGCGAAGGCGGACGGCTGATTTGCCCTCTCGCTTGTCGTTTTGGTGACCGTCTCGTCGGCCGGTTCGTTGGCGGTCCTACTCGCCGTCGGTCCACTCCACCTGCACGCCGAGGCTGCGCAGGTTCTCGACGAAGCGCGGATGCGCGCGCCGGATCGGCGCCGCGTTGCGGATCTCCGAGCGGCCGTCGATGCTGGCGGCCACCATGAACAGCGCGATGGCGACGCGAATGATGTAGGGGCTTTCCACCACGGCCGGCGCCAGCGTGTTGCCGCCGAAGGTAATCAAGCGGTGCGGGTCCGACGAGAACACATGCGCGCCGAACTTCGACAGCTCGCTGGTCCAGCCGAGCGCGCTGTCGTAGACCTTGTTCCAGAACATCGCATTGCCCTGCGCCCGCACGCCCAGCGCGATGAAGATCGGCAGCAGGTCGACCGGGAAGTAGGGCCACGGCGCGGCCTCGACCTTGGTCAGCACATTGCTGGTGAAGGGCGTCTGCACCTGCAGCGGGCCCGAGCGCTCCGCGCGCGACCAGCCGTCCTCGTGCACGATGCGCACGCCGAACTTCTCGAAGGTCCGATCGATCAGCGGGAAATTCGCCGGCGCGCCGTTGCGCACCACCACGTCGCCATTGGTGATCGCACCGAGCGCGAGAAAGGTCGTGATCTCGTGGAAGTCCTCGTCGAAGGTGAACTCGCCTCCGCCGAGCTTCTCGCCGCCATGCACGGTCACGCGCGAGGTGCCGATGCCCTCGATGCGCGCGCCCATCATCGTCATGAAGCGGCAGAACTCCTGCACGTGCGGCTCGGACGCGGCGTTGGTCAGCGTCGAGGTGCCGCCGGCCGCGGCCGCGCACATCACGAAGTTCTCGGTGGTGGTGACCGACGCGTAGTCGAGCCAATGGTCGATCGGCCGCAGCGGGCCCTCGCTGTGCAGCAGCAGCGAGCCCTCGGCGCGTTCGACCTCGCCGCCGAAGCGGCGGAAGATCTCGACGTGCGGATCGATCTCGCGCACGCCCAGCGTGCAGCCCTTGACGTTGTCCTCGAGCCGCGCGACGCCGAAGCGGCTCAGCAGCGGCGGCACCAGCATGATCGAGGAACGCATTTCCTCGGGCAGATGGTGGCGGGCGGGATCGAAGACGGTATCGCGGTGATGCAGGTCCAGCGTGCCGCTGTCATGGTCCATGCGGACATCGCTGCCGAGCGTGCGGAAGATATCGAGGATCTTGCGCACGTCGGTGATGTCGGGCACGCCGTGCAGCCGCACCGGCTGGTCGGTCAGCAAGGTGGCGCACAGCACCGGCAGCACGGCGTTCTTGTTGGCGGAGGGTACGATGCGGCCACGCAGCGGCGTGCCGCCATGCACGATCAGATTTGACATGAGGGAGAGCGTCCGTGCCGCGCCGGCGGGCGGCGCCGAACGGCGGTAAGCGGTGGAAACGGACGGCATTGTACTGCCCCGGCCGCCGGCGCGGGCGATCGCCGAGGCCGCTATAATGCCCCGGCTACGGGCTCCCCGCCGCCATGCGGCCTTTGCATCGCCTGTGCCTGGGCTGTGCGCCGGCCCGTGGTTTGGCCCGTGCCTTGACCCGTGCCTTGAGCCGTTCGGCACCGCCATCCCGCAACGCCAGCACCAGCCAGCACCAGCCAGCACCATCGCGCCACACCCGCCTCGATCCGCGTCGACATGAACGCCCCCTTTCCGATCCGCAAGGAGTGCCCGCCCGGGGCCTGCGTCTGCGGCCGCGAGCAGCTGCTCGACGATCCGCAGGCGGACATCCGCGTGCTCCGGCTGACCAAGGAGGAAGAGAAACGGCTGATCGCGCGGCTGGAAGACGTGCAGACGCTCGACGACCTGCGCCGCATGCAGGAGAAAATGCATGCGCTGCTTGGCATCACGGTGACGATCGAGCCGAGCATTCACGGCGTGCGCACCGTGCGCGGCTTCAACATCGAACTGGCCGACCAGCTCGGTTTGTGCAAGAAGACCCGGCAGACCATTCCCGCGGCGATCCGCCGCTGTCTCGAACGCCATCCCGAGATCGCCTACGCGATTCTGGATGCGCAGGGGCTGCTGGGCGAGGGCTGAAGTCTCGGCTCGGGGACGACGGCGATGCCCCTGTTCAATTCCACGGCGCCCCGTCGGCCCATGCCCGATCGATCTCGTCGATCAGCCGCCGCACCTTCGGCGACAGATGGCGCCGGTTCGGATAGACCGCGCAGACCGGCGCCCCCGGACCGGTGAACCCCTCCAGCACCGGCACCAGCGTGCCCGCGCGCAGATCGCCGCCGACCAGGAAGGCCGCGATCTGCACCAGCCCGGCATCCGCCAGCGCCAGGTCGCGCATCGCCTCCGTATTGTTCATGCGCCAGCGTCCCTCGATCGCCAGCGTGCAAGGGCGGCCGTCGACCGTGAAGCGCCACGGCGGGGCCATGCCGGCGTGGGTATAGACGATGGTGTCGTGGCGCGCGATATCGTCCAGCGTCCTGGGCGTGCCGTGCGCCGCCAGATAGCTCGGCGTGGCGCAGGTCACCAGCCGGTGCGGCGCCAGCACGCGGCGGATCAGCCCGCTGTCGTGCTCGCCGCCGACGCGGATCGCGAGGTCGATGCCGTCGCGCACCAGATCGCTGTATTCGTCGGAGAAGGACACCTCGGCCCGCAGCTCGGGCCATTGCGCCAGATACCGGCGCAGGATCGGCACGATGTGCAGGCGGCCGAGGGTGACCGGCAGATCGATGCGCAGGCGGCCGCGCGGCACCTCGTTGCGCCAGGCCAGCGCGGCCTGCGCTTCGTCGACCTCCGCGAGGATGCGCACCGCATGCTCGTAGAACAGGCGGCCCTCGTCGGTCAGGCTGACGCTGCGCGTGGTCCGCTGCAGCAGGCGCGCGGCCAGTGCCGCTTCCAGCCGGGCGATGCATTTGCCGACCGCCGAGCGCGAGATCCCCAGCCGTTGCGCCGCCAGCGTGAAGCTGTGCGCCTGCGCGACCTGCACGAAGGCGCGCACATCGCCCAGGTGATCGAGCGCGATGCCTTCCCCATTAGGCACGATTCGTCCCCAGTGTTGCGAAAGTTGGCTACTTTATCACCGCCTTGGCACCGATTACGCTTGCCGGACACGCGGGCAGCCCGGCGAATCGGGCCCCCCCCCGCGATTGAACAAGCCAATGACGAAGCCGATGGCCGGGCCGATGGCCGGGCCAATGACAGGGCCAATGGCCGAGGCCAACGACCGGGCCAATAACGGAGCGATTGCCGATGACCCAAGCCGATACATCACGACACGATGATTCCCGCGCCGCGCAGGCGCAAACAGCTTCCCATGCGCCGAGGGACAACCGCTGGCCCGCGGTGGGCGCGGTCGGCCTGGCGACCTTCGGCGTCGTCACCACCGAGATGCTGCCGGTCGGCCTGCTGACGCCGATCGCGCAGGGCCTGCAGGTATCGGCCGGCAGCGCGGGCCTGATGCTGTCCGCGCCCGCGCTGCTGGCGGCATTGTTCGCCCCGCTGATCGTGGTCGGCGCGGGCTCGATCGATCGCCGGCACCTGCTGGCCGCCTTGCTGCTGGCACTGGCCGGCGCCAACGTGCTGTGCGCGCTGGCGCCGACGC
>NZ_JCBAJO010000075.1:0-19940 GCF_059772245.1 Cupriavidus sp. R6-3 | reverse complement strand
CCAGCGGCGTCAGGCGGGTGCCAAGCCGATGCGACAGGTCTTGCGTCAGGTGTTGCAGAAGGTCGTACGTCGGGCGGACCGAAGCGTGAGAGGAACGGCGTGCGGCGGCGGTGCGTTGCAGGGTCGGATTCATGGCTCGCGATGCGAAGGACATCGGGGGGCGATCGGCGCGATCGCTGACTGATTGCCCGGCTGGCGCGGCAAGGCACGTCCCGCCGCGATGGCATGGGAGTGCGGGCCTGTCGCCAGCATGGCGCCGGGATGTCGCCGGGATGTCGGCGGGATGTCGGCGGCATGTCCGGGGAGTCGTGCCGGTCAGCGTGGTCGAACGTCGGGATCGCCGGGTCGTCAACAAGCGGCCGCGAGGGCGGCCGGGCTCAGGCGAAGGCGAGCGAAGCGGGTGGGGCGCGCGTCAGGAAGCTGCGCTGCGGCGGCACGTGGGGCCAGCGCCAGGTGATGCCGGGCGGCACCAGCGGCTTGCCGTGCGACAGCAGCGGCATCGGTGGCGCACCGCAGGCGCCGGGGGCCTGCGTGGCCGCGTCGAACAGCACGCACGAGTGGGTCGATGCGCGCGCGCTGTCCGGTGCGTGGCGGTCGGTGCCGGTACCGGTGTCGATATCGGCATCGGCATCGGCATCGGCATCGGCATCGGTGGCGGAGGCGGAGGCGGAGGCGGAGGCGGAGGCGGAGGCGTCGTCGCGCGCGGCTGTCGCGGTCGCAGCGGCGGTGGGCGATGCCTGCCCGGCCAACGTCAGCCCAACCGACATCAAGCCGGACGATGTCAGCCCGGCCGACATCAAGCCGGACGACATCAGCCCGGTTGACATCAGCCCGGTTGACATCAGCCCGGTTGACATCAGCCCGACCGGCGCGCCGCCATGCTGGATGCGGTGAACCAGGCCGGCGTGCTGGGCCAGCAACAGGCACAGCACCAGCCACAAGGCCCACAGTCCACCGGTCAGGCGGCCTGTGCCTCGGCGCCGCAGCTTGCGCAGCAACTCAGTGCGCATGTCCGCCATGGTGGCCGCAGTCGCAGGGGCCGCCATCGTGATCGTGATCGTGACGGTGATCATGTTCGTGATGATCGTGGTCACCGTCGCCGAAGGCGTCTTCCCAGCTGGGGAAGGGATCATCGTAGGCGGCCCAGGCCTCGGGCCCGGCCGCCATCTCGGCATCGGTCAGCAGGCAGGCATCGAGCGCGGCCTCGAGCGCGGCGCGGTCCATGTTCTGGCCGATCAGCACCAGCTCCTGGCGCCGGTCGCCGAACGGGGCCGGCGCACCGTCGACTTCCGAGTCGGCGCGGATCGCGGCCAGCGTGTCGTCGTCCTGCGGCCAGTCGGCCCGATCGACCGCGGCCCACCAGGCACCGGCACCGCCATGGCGGCACACGCCGCCGGCCTGGCTCCAGCTGCCGGCCACTTCCATGCGGCTCGCCAGCCAGAAGAAGCCCTTCGAGCGCAGCACGTTGCCATGCTGGCGCAGCCATTCGGTATGGATCAGGTCGGCGAACCGGCGCGGGTGGAACGGGCGGCGGCGCCGGTAGACGAAACTGCCGATGCCGTAGGCCTCGCTCTCGGGCACATGCTCGCCGCGCAGTTCGGCCTGCCAGCCGGGTGCGGCCGCGGCGGCTTCGAAGTCGAAGCGGCCGGTGTCGAGCACCTTGTCGAGCGGCACCTTGCCGAAGCTGGCGGGCACGATCTCGGCGCGCGGGTTCAGCACGTGCAGCAGCGCCATCAGCCGCTCGCGCTCGGCATCGTCGACCAGATCGATCTTGTTCAGCACGATCACGTCGCAGAACTCGACCTGCTCGATCAGCAGATCGACCACGGTGCGGTCGTCCTCGTCGTCGCGGGCCTGGCCGCGGTCGCGCAGATAGTCGGCCTCGTCGAAGTCCTGCGGGAAATGCGCGGCGTCGACCACGGTGACGATGGTGTCGAGCCGGGCCAGGCTGTCGAGCGCGTGGCCGTGCTCGTCTTCGAACGTGAACGTTTCGGCGATCGGCAGCGGCTCGGCCACGCCGGTCGATTCGACCAGCAGATAGTCGAAGCGCCCCTCGCGCGCCAGCGCGGCGATCTCGACCAGCAGGTCCTCGCGCAGCGTGCAGCAGATGCAGCCGTTGGACAGCTCGACCAGGCGCTCGCCGGCCTGCGCCAGCACGCCTTCGCCGACCAGCCGCGCATCGATGTTGACGTCCGCCAGGTCGTTGACGATGACCGCCACGCGCTTGCCTTCGCGGTTGGCCAGCACATGCTGCAGCAGCGTGGTCTTGCCGGCGCCGAGGAAGCCGGCCAATACGGTGACGGGAAGACGGTCGGCCATGGCGATCTGGAGGATGAGGGGGGATGTCGCGCGGCGGCGCGCAGGGCGGATCGCCGGCTTATTGCAACAAGGTTGCGACTGTAGCAGAAATGCGAGGCCGCGGCACCTTCGCTGTCGCCTCTCGGCGACGGCTCGGGTCTGTCTCGCGTACAAAAGCAAACGGCCCGGAGTTCCGGGCCGTTGACAGCGCAGATCGAGGGGCGCAGGCCTCAATCGCCGAACAGCTTCTGGCGCAGTTCGCGGCGCTGCTGGGCTTCCAGCGACAGCGTCGCGGTCGGGCGGGCCAGCAGGCGGGGCACGCCGATCGGCTCGCCGGTTTCCTCGCACCAACCGTATTCGCCCGACTCGATGCGGGCCAGCGATTGTTCGACCTTCTTCAGCAGCTTGCGCTCGCGGTCGCGCGTGCGCAGCTCCAGGGCATGTTCTTCTTCGATCGTGGCGCGGTCCGCCGGATCCGGCACGATGACCGTTTCGCGCAGATGTTCGGTGGTCTGGTCGGCGTTCTTCAGGATTTCGTCGCGCAGCTGTTCAAGGCGGTTCTTGAAAAAGGCCAGTTGGGCCTCGTTCATGTAGTCCTTGTCGTCCATCTTCAGGATTTCAGCTTCAGTCAGAAGTTTATTGCTGCTCATGGTTGCTGCTGATTCTCTTGTTGATGCGACCGGCGGCGTCGTGTTCCGCGCGGATGCAGTGTCGGTCCGCTTGCGCGGTTCGACCGTTTCACTCTGGCTGGCTGCTGCAGTCTTGCTGCTTCGCGTGCCTCCCTTTGCCGCTCCGGTACCGGCCTGCGCCGAGCCGTTCCGGGGGGTAGGCGCAGCTTGCTGTCCCTGCGCCTTCGTCGTAGCGGCCGCAGCACCAGCGGTTTTGCTGCGGCTTTCTTTGGTTTTTGCTGCGGCTACCATGGGATCCCTTTCTCGGCGTCGGTCGACATCGGTCGGCGTCGTTGCCCCAGCGGCAACGCCTGAAACGTTGCGGCACGAGATCCCGCGCGTTCGACGGCCATCGCACGAGCACAGCGGCCGCAC
The DNA here is from genome assembly GCF_059772245.1 of Cupriavidus sp. R6-3. Taxonomy (NCBI): domain Bacteria; kingdom Pseudomonadati; phylum Pseudomonadota; class Betaproteobacteria; order Burkholderiales; family Burkholderiaceae; genus Cupriavidus; species Cupriavidus sp. R6-3. The sequence goes on along the minus strand of NZ_JCBAJO010000075.1, from coordinate 16,599 downwards.
CGGAGGACGGCCGTCTGATGCTGACGACAACCGCCGCCCTGCATACGACGCAGGCGGCGGCAAGACCGCGCTGCCCGCATCACATCCGGCTTATTGTACTTGAACAAATTACCAGGAGATACGGTGGAAAACCGGACCGGATATTCGGTGTTTCACCGAGCCGCGCACGCTGCGTATCACCGTGCAGCGGCGGCGCCGTGTCACCCATCCGGGTGCCGCAGTGCGGCAAGCAGGGCGCCTGCATGGCGCTTGCATGACGGAAACCGAGGCCCGGAGCGGGCCTGCGGCGGGCACCGATAATCAGGCGAGGCAGTTGGCCAGGCCCTTCAGAATGGCGTCCTTGGGCAGGTCGACACCGATAAACACCATTTTGGTGCTCGGGGTTTCGTCCTCCCATTTGCCGCCGATGTCGCTGCCCATCAGCTGGTGCACGCCCTGGAATACCACCTTGCGGTCGACCCCTTCCATATAGAGCACGCCCTTGTAGCGCAGCAGCTTCTCGCCGTAGACGGTCAGGATCCCGGACAGGAATTCCTCGAGCTTGCCGTAGTGGAAGGGCTTGTCGCTGCGGAAGACGAACGAGCCGATGCGGTCGGTGTGGTGGTGATGATGGTGGTGGTTGTGGTGGCCGTGACCGTGGTCGTGCGCGTGTTCGTGATCATGGTCATGGCCGCAGTCGGCGCCGCAGTGCTCGCCATGCTCGTGGTCATGGTCGTGCTCGTGTTCCTCGGCGCGCAGGAAGTCCGGGTCGATCTCCAGCTTGGCGTTCAGGTTGAAGCCGCGCAGGTCGAAGATCGAGTCGATCGGCGCCTCGCCGAAATGGGCGGTGCCGATCGGCGCGCGCGGGTTCATCTGCAGCACGCGATGGCGCAGGTCGGCCAGCTCGTCGGCCGACACCAGGTCGGCCTTGGTGATGAAGATCGCATCGGCGAAGCCGACCTGGCGCTGCGCCTCTTCCTGCTTGTCCAGCTGCTGGTTGCCGTGCTTGGCGTCGACCAGCGTGACCACCGCGTCGAGCAGATAGCGCGAGGCGATCTCGTCGTCCATGAAGAAGGTCTGCGCCACCGGGCCGGGGTTGGCCACGCCCGTGGTCTCGATCACGACCCGGTCGAAGTCGATCTCGCCGGCGTCGCGGCGGCCGATCAGGTCCGACAGCGCCTGCACCAGGTCGCCGCGGATCGTGCAGCAGATGCAGCCGTTGCTCATCTGCACGATCTGTTCGCGGCCGTCCTGCACCAGGATCTCGTTGTCGATGTTCTCCTCGCCGAACTCGTTTTCGATCACGGCGATCTTCATGCCGTGCTGTTCGTTGAGGATGCGCTTGAGCAGCGTGGTTTTGCCGCTGCCGAGAAAGCCCGTCAGGATCGTGACCGGGATCAGTTTGGACATGTTGGTTCTCCGGGATGGGGGGAAGCATCAACGGCACCGTTGGCGGGCGCGTCGGCCACGGTGCGCGCGCCGCATTCGGCGCAGATGCCGTTGACGGTCAATTCGACGTGTTCGACCGCGAAGCCGCTCGGCACGGGCGGCGCGGCCTGCCGCGGCGGCGCGCTGTCGGCGTCGAGGCAGAAGGTGCGGTCGCACCGGCTGCAATGGAAATGGCTGTGCCGGCGATGGACCTCGGCGCGCGCCGCCTCATGTTCGATCAGGCTGAAGCGGAACACGCGGTCGTTGCCGGCGCGCTTTTGCGCCAGCCCCTGCTCGACCAGCCAGTCGAGCACCCGATAGACGGTGACGCGGTCGATTGCCTCGGCGCCGCCGGGAAGGCGGTCGATCACGGCCTGGTGGGTCAGCGGAATGTCGCTGCCGATCAGGCAAGCCAGGATGCAGACGCGCGGTTGCGTGACGCGCGCACCCAACGCCCGGAGGCGTTCCTGTGCCGCATCGACGGCGGCCGGCAGGCTGGGAGTGGGCGAAGACATGGGGGCGATTTAACCATAGTGCCCCCGGAGATGCAATTCAGTTGCGAGAGCGGGCCGCCCGGGAGCCTCATGGCCCGAGCTGGCGGCCGATCGCCGCGCCTCTGTAGTTTTGACAACGCTACAGGACCGGTGGCGGGAAATATGGGAAGCGCCGGCCTGTGTCCCATGGCCGGCGCCCGGGCATGCGCCGTGCTCCGGACCATCGTTTCCACACGGGAGTGCCGCACGCCATGTCCAACCACACCATCAGCGAAGGCTTGCCGTTTCCCCTGGGCGCCACCTGGGACGGCGACGGCGTCAACTTCGCGCTGTTCAGCGCCCATGCCAGCAAGGTCGAGCTGTGCCTGTTCGACCAGAACGGCGAACGGGAGATCGAGCGCATCGCGCTGCCCGAATACACCGACGAGGTCTGGCACGTCCGCGTGCAGGGGCTGGCGCCCGGCGCGGTCTACGGTTATCGCGTACACGGGCCCTACGATCCGGCCAACGGCCATCGCTTCAATCCGAACAAGCTGCTGCTCGACCCGTATGCCAAGGCCTACGTCGGCGAACTGCGCTGGGACCCGGCGGTGTTCGGCTATGAAATGGGCCAGGACGACCTGAGCTTCAGTGAGAGCGACAGCGCGCCCTTCATGCCCAAGTGCCAGGTCGTGGACCAGGCCTTCACCTGGGAGCACCCGTTGAGCGTGCGCGTGCCGTGGGAGCGGACCATCTTCTACGAGACCCACGTGCGCGGCTATACCAAACGCCATCCGGCGGTCCCCGAGGCGATGCGCGGCACCTTCGAGGGACTGGGTCAGCGGGCGGTGATCGACCATATCAAGGCGCTGGGCGTGACCTCCGTCGAGCTGCTGCCGATCCATGTCTTCCTGAACGACAGCCACCTGCTCGACAAGGGCCTGACCAACTACTGGGGCTACAACACGATCGGCTTCTTCGCGCCCGATCCGCGCTTCTTTGCCCGGGGGCCGGGCGCGGTCGGCGAGCTCAAGCAGATGATCGACCGCTTCCACGAGGCCGGGCTCGAGATCATCCTCGACGTGGTCTACAACCACACGGCCGAGGGCAGCGAGCTGGGGGCGACGCTGTCGTTCCGCGGCATCGACAACCTGTCCTACTACCGGCTGATGCCGGACGAGAAGCGCTACTACATCAACGACACCGGCACCGGCAACACGCTGAACCTGTCGCATCCGCGCGTGCTGCAGATGGTGATGGACAGCCTGCGCTACTGGGTCACCGAGATGCAGGTCGACGGCTTCCGCTTCGACCTGGCCACCATCCTCGGGCGCGAGCCCGGCGGCTTCGACTATGGCAGCGGCTTCCTGAAGGCGTGCCGGCAGGACCCGATCCTGTCCAGCGTCAAGCTGATCGCCGAGCCGTGGGACTGCGGCCCGGGCGGCTACCAGGTCGGCGGATTTCCGGCCGGATGGGCCGAGTGGAACGACAAGTTCCGCGACACGGTGCGCGACTTCTGGCGCGGCGAGGAGGGCATTGCGCCCGAACTGGCGGCGCGCGTCACCGCCTCCGGCGACAAGTTCAACCACAGCGGGCGGCGGCCGTGGGCGAGCGTCAACTTCATCACCGCGCACGACGGCTTCACGCTGCACGACCTGGTCTCGTACAACGACAAGCACAACGACGCCAACGGCGAGGACAACAACGACGGCACCAGCGACAACCGCTCGTGGAACTGCGGCGCCGAAGGGCCGACCGACGACCCCGACATCGTCGAGCTGCGCGAGCGCCAGAAGCGCAATCTGCTGGCCACGCTGCTGTTCTCGCAGGGCACGCCGATGATGGTGGCCGGCGACGAGTTCGGCCGCACGCAGCAGGGCAACAACAACGCCTATTGCCAGGACAACGAGATCAGCTGGGTCGACTGGGAGATCGACGAGCGCGGCCGCGGGCTGATCGAGTTCGTGCGCAAGCTGACCGCGCTGCGGCGCGCACTGCCGGTGCTGCGGCGGGGCCGTTTCCTGACCGGCGAGGTCGATGACGAACTGGGGGTGGCCGACGTCAAGTGGATCAGCGCCGCGGGCGACGAGCTGACGCCGGAACATTGGGACGACGCCTCGATGCGCTGCTTCGGCCTGGTCATCGACGGCCGCGCGCGCGCCACCGGCATCCGCCGACCGGCCTCGGACGCGACGCTGCTGCTCGTGTTCAATGCCTATCACGACGTGGTCGAGTTCACCTTGCCGCAGATACCCGGCAGCGACCAGTGGACTTGCCTGATCGACACCAACATGCCGGTGCGCGAGGAGCTGCCGGAGTTCTCGTCCGGCGACGTCTACCAGGTCACCGGGCGCTCGCTGCTGCTGTTCGCCCTGGAGGCGCGCGGCGCGACGCGGCGCGTGTTCGAGCGGCTGGAAGGCGTGCTGACGGAGGACGTCGAACCGGGCCGGGGCAGCCAATGACCTCGATGCGGGGCCGATCCGGCGGCCGGCTTGCGAACGCGTCGGCTCTGCTTAGGCCGTGATTCGGCCTCGGTGCGGCCCCGCAACGGCCGCGCTTCGGCTCGCCTTCGGTGCCCGCTTCGGCCTTCGCTTCGGCCTTCGCTTCGGCGCCCGCTCCGGCCCTCGCGTCGACCCCCACTTCGGCCCTACATCGGCCCTACATTGGCCCACTTCAGCCCGGGTATTTCCTGATATTTCGGGTAAGTCGCCGTTGATAGCATGGCGGCTCCAAGCCGCGGCCTCCGGTGAGGCGGCCCACGCCGCCACGGTGGCTGGGCGGCATGGCAGTCTGCACGACGGGAAGTCGGGGAAATCAGGAGAAATAATGAAACACGTTGCAAAAACCGTGGCCGCCGCCCTCGCGGCCGCCGCACTGGGTCTGCCTGGCGTGGTACAGGCGCAGGACTACCCGGGCAGCCGGCCGGTCTCGGCCGTGGTGCCGTTCGCCGCGGGCGGCCCGACCGACAAGGTAGCGCGCGAGCTGGCGCAGGTCATGTCCAAGCATCTGGGCGCGACCATCGTGATCGAGAACCTCGGCGGCGCCGGCGGCACGATCGGCGCGAAGAAGGTGGCCCAGTCGAAGAACGATGGCCACACCGTGCTGATTCACCATATCGGCATGTCGACCGCCCCGGCGCTGTACCGCAACCTGGGCTTCGATCCGCTGAAGGACTTCGAGTACATCGGCGAAATCGCCGACGTGCCGATGGTGCTGGTCGGCAACAAGAACCTGCCGCCGAACACGCTGAAGGATCTGCTGCCGTACATCAAGGCCAACGCCAGCAAGCTGTCGCTCGCCAACGCCGGCATCGGCTCGGCCTCGCACCTGTGCGGCCTGCTGTTCCAAAGCGCGATCCAGACCGAGCTGACCACGGTGCCGTACAAGGGCACCGCGCCGGCACTGACCGATATCCTGGGCGGCCAGGTCAACCTGATGTGCGACCAGACCACCAACATCGCCGGCCAGCTGAAGGCCAATGCGCTCAAGCCCTATGCCGCGATGCAGCCGCGCCGCGTCGAGGCGTTCAAGGACATCCCGACCGCGGCCGAGCAGGGCTTGTCGAACATCGAGGTCAAGATCTGGCACGCGATGTACGCACCGAAGGGCACGCCGCAGCCGGTGATCGAGAAGCTGTCGGCTGCGCTGCAGAAGTCGGTGACCGATCCGGGCTTCCGCGCCAAGATGGCCGAACTGGGCGCCGAAGCGGTGCCGGCCCAGCGCGCCACGCCGGAGTCGCTGAAGACCTTCCTCGGCAACGAAATCAACAAGTGGACCCCGGTGATTCGCAAGGCCGGCGTCTATGCGGACTGAGTCGACGCGACGCTGACCGCTTCGCCGCCGCCTTCAGCGCGGCGCGGCGGACGGCAATGGCAACCGAGGCCACGTGGCAACGCGTGGCCTTTTGTTTTGCATGGTGGAAAGCTCTGTGCCTTGGGGGCGGGGGAGCGGAAAGGGGCCGTGGCGGCCGTCTATATTGGGGAGACGCGGCCGGAGCGGGAGGCGGATGCGCCTCGCCGGGCACCGTCGGCTGCCGCCCTTGAATTCCGTCAGGCCGCCGCCAAGTAGCTGCCTGAACCCAACTCAGAAGCCACCATGGAACAGTATCACGGCACTACCATCGTCAGCGTCCGGCGCGGCAACCAGGTTGCCCTGGGCGGTGACGGTCAGGTCACTCTCGGCAATATCGTGATGAAGGGCACCGCACGCAAGGTGCGCCGCATCTACAACGGCAAGGTCCTGGTGGGCTTCGCCGGCAGCACTGCCGATGCGTTCTCGCTGCTGGATCGCTTCGAGGCCAAGCTGGAGAAGTACCAGGGCAATCTGACGCGCGCAGCGGTCGATCTGGCCAAGGATTGGCGTTCCGACCGCGCGCTGCGCCGGCTCGAGGCGATGCTGATCACCGCGGACCGCGACACCACGCTGGTGATCACCGGCAACGGCGACGTGCTCGATCCCGAAGGCGGCATCGCGGCGATCGGCTCCGGCGGGGCCTATGCGCAATCGGCGGCCAAGGCGCTGATGGAGAACACCGAGCTCTCGCCCAAGGACGTGGTCGAGAAATCGCTGCGCATCGCCGGCGAGCTCTGCATCTACACCAATACCAATTTCGTCATCGAGACGCTCGAGTGAGCGTCCGGATCACGCTTCCCCGCACGTGACGCCCGCCAGGCGTCCCACCGCGCCATTGCGCGGTAGTGGCGCCCCGGCCGGCCTTCATTGAACGGATACCCGGATACCGAGACCCATGTCCCACACCATGACTCCGTCGGAAATCGTTTCCGAGCTCGACAAACACATCATTGGCCAGAACAAGGCCAAGAAGGCCGTCGCGGTGGCGCTGCGCAACCGCTGGCGCCGCCAGCAGGTGGCCGACCCGCTGCGCCAAGAGATCACGCCGAAGAACATCCTGATGATCGGCCCGACCGGCGTCGGCAAGACCGAGATCGCGCGGCGCCTGGCCAAGCTGGCCGACGCGCCCTTCATCAAGATCGAGGCCACCAAGTTCACCGAGGTCGGCTATGTCGGCCGCGACGTCGACACCATCGTGCGCGACCTGGTCGAAATGGCGATCAAGCAGACGCGCGAGTCCGAGATGAAGAAGGTGCGCACCAAGGCAGAGGATGCCGCCGAGGACCGCCTGCTCGACGTGCTGCTGCCGCCGCCGCGCGACATCGGTTTCGCCCAGCCCGAGGAAAAGGATTCCAACACCCGCCAGGTCTTCCGGAAGAAGCTGCGCGAGGGCCAGCTCGACGACAAGGAAGTGGAGCTGGAGGTCGCGGCCGCGGTGCCGAGCCTGGACATCATGGGGCCGCCGGGCATGGAGGACATGACCGAGCAGCTGCGCAGCATGTTCGCCGGCCTCGGGCAAGGCAAGAAGCTGCGCCGCAAGATGAAGGTCAAGGAAGCGTTCAAGCTGCTGATCGACGAGGAAGCCGCCAAGCTGGTCAATGACGAGGACCTGAAGCACAAGGCGCTGGCCAACGTCGAGCAGAACGGCATCGTGTTCCTCGACGAGATCGACAAGATCGCCAGCCGCAGCGAACTGGGCGGTGGCGAGGTGTCGCGCCAGGGCGTGCAGCGCGACCTGCTGCCGCTGGTCGAGGGCACCACGGTCAGCACCAAGTACGGCATGATCCGGACCGACCATATCCTGTTCATCGCCTCGGGCGCGTTCCACCTGTCCAAGCCGAGCGATCTGATCCCCGAGCTGCAGGGCCGCTTCCCGATCCGCGTCGAGCTCGAATCGCTGTCGGTGGCCGACTTCGAGGCGATCCTGACGCAGACCGACGCCAGCCTGACCAAGCAGTACCAGGCGCTGCTGGCGACCGAGCAGGTCGAGCTGGTGTTCGCGCCGGACGGCATCCGCCGCCTGGCCGAGATCGCCCACTCGGTCAACGAGAAGGTCGAGAACATTGGCGCGCGCCGGCTGTACACGGTGATGGAGCGCCTGCTCGAGGATCTGTCGTTCCACGCCACCCGCTCGAGCGGCGAGACCGTGACCATCGACGCCGCCTATGTCGACGAACGGCTGGGCGACCTGTCGACCAACGAGGACCTGTCGCGCTACGTGCTGTAGGCGTCCGCGATCCCGTCCCGAAAGCGCCTCCCCGAAGTGCGCCTTCTCAGCGATGAGAAGGCGCATTTTTTTCGACCCTGTCGCGCTGCAGTGACCCGTCCATCTCATGTGGGAATCGTCTTACTCGGCTTTCGGAAGCCCCCGCCTGCTTGGAAAAGCGCTCGCCACATAACCTTCATATACGACGAGACAGCAAGGCGGACGCCAGCGTCGGGCCTTGCGACCTCTGACCGTTTGATGACGACAGGAGCGCGACATGATGAAGAAATGGCTGTCTGCTGCAGTGTGTTCGATGATGGTTGCCGCACCGGCAGGGTTTGCGCTGGCGCAGAGCGCGCCGTCCGGCGCCCGCGCCGACTATGACGCCGCCGTCTCGCGGGCCGACGCTGACTACAAGAATGCGAAGACCCGTTGTGACGCCATGAAGGACAACGCCGAGGATGTCTGCGAGGCCGAGGCCAAGCGCGACCGCGACGTGGCGAAGGCCGAGGCCGAAGCCCGCCGCGACGGCACCGAGGCTGCCCGGGCCAAGGTGCTGAAGGTCAAGGCCGACCGCGAGTACGAAGTCGCGAAGGAACGCTGCGACGACAAGAAGGGCAACGACAAGGACGTCTGCGTGAAGGAAGCCAAGACGGCGCATGAGAAGGCGCTGGGCGAGGCCAAGACGACCCGCGCGGCCGCCGGCGGCGGCACGCGTACCGATGTGGCCGAGGCGCGCCGCGAGGCTCGCAAGGACACCAGCGACGCCGCCTACAAGGCGGACAAGGAGAAGTGCGACGCGATGTCGGGCGACGCCAAGGATCGCTGCGAGGCCGACGTCAAGGCGAAGTACAACCGCTGATGAACGGCCGGCCGCGGCCGACGCGGCCGGCTGAACATCGCCCTATCAAGCGAAGCCGTATCGGGCGAAGCACCACGCGAACGTATCGAACCTATCAATCGAGATCGAGGAGCAGATCATGAACTGGGATCAGATCGAAGGGAAATGGGAGCAGGCCAAGGGCAAGGTCAAGGAGAAGTGGGGCCAGCTCACCGATGACGACCTCACGCAGATCAACGGCAAGCGCGATCAGCTCGCCGGCAAGATCCAGGAGCGCTATGGCTACACCAAGGAGCGCGCCGAGGAGGAAATGCGCGAATGGGAGCGCGACACGCGCTGGTAATGGCCGTCTCGTGACATCCGTTGACCGCTGGTAAGCCAGGTAAGCGTTGGTAAGCAGGCTGGCACGGCCGCCGCGACGATGAGATGCTTGCGCCTCGTTGGGCTGCAGGTTGGCCGCAAGCAGGAGGTCCAGAATGAAGCATATCGGTTTGATGTCGGCGGGCGTACTGGCCGGGCTGGCCGGGGCGACAGCGTTCCTGTGCGCCGTGCCGGACCGCAGCGAAGCCACGCGCATCGATGCGGCCACGGGCGACGGCAAGGTCAGGGTTTCGCGTGCGGTGTTCGTCAGCGAGTCCGCCGAGTACGGCGCCCGCTCGAACCGGCATGCATTCGATGCGCTGCGGGTCAGCACGAGCGCGAATGGCGGCACGGCGGGTCCGACCGGCCTCGCCAATCGCGCGGACAACGGCGGTGCGGTCAACGGCGGCGACGACCTCGGCTGGGACTACGTGCAACTGCGCCTGTGAGCCGCCGCGCGGCGATGGCCGCGAGGCGATGAAGATGCAGGAAAGGAGAAGGGCCTGCGATCGCAGGCCCTTTTTTCTTGCGTCCGTTTGATGCCCAACGACACGCCCAACGCCGCGCACCAGGACGCGCCCAACGCCGCGCACTAGGACGCGCACAACGACCTCGTGCGCAACGTCGCCCATCGAATCCCTACCGCGAAACCGGCCGCTTGGCGAGCTTGCGTTGCAGCGTGCGCCGATGCATGTTCAGCGCCCGCGCGGTCGCCGAGATGTTGCCGCCGTGTTCGGCCAGCACGCGCTGGATATGCTCCCACTCCAGCCGCGGCACCGACAACGGCAGCGGATCCTCCAGCGCGGCCTCGGCCGCCTCTTCCGAGATGCCAGACTTGAGCGCCGCGAGGATCGAATCGACGTTGGCCGGCTTGGCCAGATATTCGTCCGCCCCCTGTTTGACCGCCGCCACCGCGGTGGCGATGCTGGCGTAGCCGGTCAGCACCAGGATGCGCGAGCGCGGCAGCATCGCGCGCAGCGGCGCCACCAGCTGCAGCCCCGAGTCTGCCGGCGCGGTCACGCCGGCCTGGGGCCCCGCGGCCAGATGCAAATCCAGCGTGACATAGCGGAACGCGGTCCTCTCGGCCAGCGCCAGCGCCTGCTGGCGGTTGTGCGCGACCTCGACCGCGAAGCCGCGGCGGGTCAGCGCGCGTGCCAGCGTGTCGGAGAACACCGGGTCGTCGTCGATCACCAGGAAGGGCGCGCCGGTGTCGTTGCCGGTGGCAACGGCAGGGGAGAGGGAAACGTTCGACGGTAGAGTCATGCCGCATGCTCCGAGGAATCGGGGGTTGCCGGCAGCCGCAGCTCCGCCACGGTGCCGCCTTCGGGACGGTCCTGCCAAAGCAGCCGCCCGCCCATCTGGCGCGCGACGCTTTGCGCCAGATAGGCGCCGATGCCCTGGCCGCCATGCGTGCTCGCCACCGGCGTCTCGCCCAGCCGCGCGCGCAGCGCGGCGGGCATGCCGGCGCCATGGTCGATCACGCGCAGCAGCAGTTCGCGCGGCGCGCTGCGCGGTTCCATCGTGATCGACAGGCGCAGGGGCAGGTCGCCGCGCCCGGCGGTCTGCTGGCTGCGGGCGGCGTTGTCGAGCAGGATCGTCAGCATCTGCCCGGTCCGCGCCGGCTCGATCGGCACGTCGGCCGCCTCCGCGGCGATCATCGTCTCGATGCGCGCCTGCGGATGGCGCAACTGCCAGCCGTCGGCGAAGGCGGGCAGCCAATGCCCGACCGGCTGCAGGGCGCTGGCGCGGTTCGCTTCGCGCAAGCGCGCGAGGATGCCGCGGCATAGCGTCAGCTGCTGCTCGACCGTATGCAGGTCGGGCAGGTAGTCGCGGATCGCGGTGCCGCCACGGGCGGGGTCGGCGGCGTCGGCGCGCAGCTCGCCGGCAATCACGGCCAGCGTCGCCAGCGGCGTGCCGATCTCGTGGGCGACCGTCGCCGCCTGCGCGTTCAGCGACTCGACCCGCGCCTCGCGCAGCAGCCGCTCGCGCGCGTCGGCGAGCTGCGCCTCGCGCTCGCGCAGCACGCCCGACAGCCGCGCGACGAACAGCGCGATCATCACCGCGCTCGCGACGAAGTTCAGCCACATGCCAACCAGGTGGTAGACCACCGCGTTGTCCGGGTTGTGCAGGTGCAGGGGCACGTATTCGAACAGCATCAGCGAATAGCAGGCGAGCGCGTACAGCGCCAGCGCGACCACCTGCCGCCACGGCACGATTGCGGCCGCCAGCGCCAGTCCCGGCAGATAGAACGAGACGAACGGGTTGGTGGCGCCACCGGTGAAGAACAGGATCGCCGACAGCGCGGTCAGGTCGACCAGCAACTGTCCCATCAGCTCGGCGTCGCCCGGCACCGAGCCGGCGCGCGCATGCTGGCGCAGCCGCCAGGCGGTCAGCAGATTGAAGACGGCCTGCAGCGCGAAGATCGTCAGCAGCGGCCGGTAGGGCAGCTGCAGCCCGGCCAGCGTCTCGGCGCAGACCAGCAGCAGCGCCTGTCCGCCGAGGATGGCCCAGCGCAGCCAGTACACCCGGCGCAGGCTCAGCAGGCTGTCTGCGCCGAGGCCTTGCGCGCGGATGGGATCGCCGGCGGATGGGGCGGCAGATGCGGCAGCGTGGGCGGTCGTCGTCATGCCGCGAGTGTAGCAATGGCGCCGCGTGCGGCTGTGTTGTGCGACACCATGCCGCATTGGTCACGCCGGGCGGCACTGCCAGACTGGCGGATTGCGCCGCATGGGCCCGCGTGCCGGGTCTCGCGCACCGGCCCTGGCGCCTGCGGCGGTTCATGGTCTAATCGCGTTCTTACGCGGACGTTCTTGCGCCGAGGCTTTTGCGGACGCATTTGCATGGACGCATTTACCCGGACTTCCCGCCTCCGCTGGACCGCCTCGTTTGAATGAATTGCACCGAGAAAGGATAGAGATGCAAGCCAAGCTGTTCGCCGCCGCCGCATGCTGCGCGCTGATTTCCACCTCTGCGTTCGCCCAGGTCGACATCCGCAATGCCTGGGCGCGCGGCACCGTGCCGGCGCAGACCGCCACCGGCGTCTTCATGACGCTGCACGCGCACAAGGACGCGCGCCTGGTCGGCGTGTCGACGCCGGTGGCCGCGACCGCCGAGGTGCACGAGATGAAGATGGAAGGCAACGTGATGCGGATGCGCGCGCTCGACGCGCTGCCGTTGCCGAAGATGGAGGACGTCGAGCTCAAGCCCGGCGGCTACCACGTGATGCTGCTCGGTTTGAAGGCGCCGCTGAATGCGGGCGACAAGGTGCCCGTCACGCTGAAGTTCGAGCAGGGCGGCAAGCTGATCGAGCAGCGCGTCGAGGCCGAAGTGCGCGGCCTGACCGCGCCCGCGCACGGCGGTGGCGCGGCGGCGAACCACAAGCACTGAAACACTGGCTCTCTGAAACGCGAGGGCGCGGATCGCCGGGGCAAGCAACCGGACGATCCGCCGCGGCCGATCCGCGCCGCTCAGTCGGGTCGGTCAATCGGGTCGCTCAGTCGGGTCGCTCAGTCGGGTCGCTCAGTCGGGTCGCTCAGTCGCGCCGCTAATCCGCGCCGCTCACTCGCTTCAGTCGCGCCGCTCGATCGCGCTGTTCAACGGCGCAAATCAACGGCGCAGATCAACCGCGCAGATCAACCGCGCGGATCAACCGCGCAGATCAACCGCGCAGGCTGATCGCCTCGTCCAGCCCCTGGCCCGCGCCGACCGCCAGCAGCCGCTCGCGCAGCCATGCATGCCCCGGATCGGCGTCGTTGCGCTCGTGCCAGATCGCGCTGAAGGTAAAGCCCGGGAACGCGAACGGCGGCTCGAACACCGCGAAGCGCGGATCGTCCTCCAGCGCCGCCAGGCTGCGCCGGGCCGTGGTCAGGACCAGGTTGGTGCCGGCGATCAGCGCCGGCGCGACGCTCCAGTGCGGCACCACGCAGGCGATCTTGCGGCGCCCGCCGTGCTTGGCGATGGCCGCGTCGATCGGGTCGACCTTCTCGCTGTGGGCGGCCACCAGCACGTGTGAGCGGGCCAGGTAGGCAACCTGGTCCAGCCGGCCATGGTCGCGCACCGTCGCGGCATCGACCGCGCAGCCGTACTGTTCCTCGAACAGCGCGGCCATGCGCACGCCTTCCGGCTGATAGACGAACACGCCCAGCGCCAGATCGACCTCGCCGTCGGCCACCTGCGCCGACATCGCTTCGCGGCTGCCCTGCGTCACCACCAGCTCGATGCCCGGCGCCGCCTTGCGGACCGCGCGCAGCAGGTTCGGCAGCACCACCATCGCGCCGTAGTCCGACATCGCCAGACGGAAGGTGCGGCGGGCCGTGGCCGGCTGGAAGCCCGACGGGCCCAGCAGGATGCGCACCTGCGCCAGCGCCTCGGCCAGCGGACCGGACAGCTCGTGCGCCCGCGCGGTCAGCACCAGGCCGCCCTGGCCGCGCACCAGCAGGGGGTCGTCCAGCAACTGGCGCAGGCGAGCCAGTGCGTGGCTGACCGCCGGCTGGCTCAGATGCAGACGCAGCGCGGCGCGCGAGATATGACGCTCGGCCAGCAGGGCTTCGAGCACGACCAGCAGGTTCAGGTCGACGTTGCGCAGATTATTCATCCGGCGAATATTAAACGTTAGAAACCAGAATTGGAAATCCATCCGGCGTAGGGGCAGACTGGCGCGGTCTCTTTTTCGAACGAACAGAGGAGGTCCGCGCATGCTGTCTTCGTCTCATCCCGTCGGTCCGGTCCTGGCGGCCGCGCTGCCGGTGCTGATCGCCGCGCTCGCCGGCGCGATGATCCCGCTGCAGGCGGGCGCCAATGCCGCGCTGGGCCGCGCGCTCGGCCATCCGCTGTGGGCGACGCTGGTGTCGCTGCTGGTCAGCCTGGCGGTGGTGGTGGTGCTGATGCTGGCCCTGCGCGTCGGCCCGCCCGGCGCCGGCTGGGCGAGCGGGCCGTCGTGGATGTGGATCGGCGGCGCGGTCGGCGTGTTCTATCTGACCGCCGCGCTGATGCTGGCGCCGCGGCTCGGGGCCAGCGGCTTCATCGCGGCGGTGGTGGCCGGCCAGATGCTGGCCTCGCTATGGATGGACCATGCGGGCCTTGCCGGCTTCCCGGTGCGGGAGCTGACGGCGCCGCGGCTCGGCGGCGCGCTGCTGATCGTGCTGGGGGTAGTGGCGATGCAGTGGAGCGGACCGGCGCGCGTGGGCGCGGCGCTGGATTGAGACGGCAGGACCGATGGGAAAGCCGGATCGCTGAACGGCTCCGCCCTTCGGCCCTTCGGCCCGCGCCTGCTTGGCCTTGAGATGCCAGGGTCCGATGGAGGATCCGCGTCGCTGACCGGCTCGCTGGCTCGCTGGCTCACTGGCTCACTGGCTCACGCTCCGGCTTGCGCCTGCCGGGCCCGCAGGCAATCCGGGCACAGGCAGTGCTGCCCCGGCACGATCAGCCGCGCCGGCAGCAGCGGCATCGTCGCGCACCAGCAGTGCGGCAGGCCCGCGGCATGGCCGCAGACGAAGCGCGTCCCGCAGGCCGCGCATTGCTCGACGGGGCGCAACTGGCCGGTCAGCACGGCAGCAGGATCGGTGCCCGAGGCCGGACGGCCCCCGCCTTTGCCTGGCATCGCAGTGGTTTCCGTTGGCGTGGTTGTTGCATGAAAAGAACGGCCGATGGGCCGTCGGACGCACCGTTCGCGCCCTGCGCAGGCTCCGGTCGGCCCTGTCGCTAGCGCGGCACCCCGTTTCTTGTAAAATTCGGGCGCCTGCCGCGGGGCGCCGGATGCGCCGCGTTGCCATGATACCTGTCGATTTTCACGGATTGCCATGACCTCCGATACCTCCGGGCCCACCGCAACCGCAGTGGCCGCCATCGCCCCCGCCCTCAAGGCCGAGATCCTCGCCGAGGCGCTGCCCTACATCCGCAAGTTCCATGGCAAGACCATCGTGGTCAAGTACGGCGGCAATGCGATGACCGAAGAGAAGCTCAAGCATGGCTTCGCGCGCGACGTGATCCTGCTGAAGCTGGTCGGCATGAACCCGGTGGTGGTGCACGGCGGCGGCCCGCAGATCGATGAGGCGCTGAAGAAGGTCGGCAAGGTCGGCACCTTCATCCAGGGCATGCGCGTGACCGACGAAGAGACCATGGAAGTGGTCGAGTGGGTGCTCGGCGGCGAGGTCCAGCAGGACATCGTGATGCTGATCAACCAGTACGGCGGCCAGGCGGTCGGCCTGACCGGCAAGGACGGCGGCCTGATCCGCGCCAAGCGGCTGAAGATGCCGGACCGCGAGAATCCGGGGGCGTTCATCGATATCGGCTATGTCGGGGACATCGAGGCGATCAACCCGGCCGTGGTCAAGGCGCTGCAGGACGACGCCTTCATCCCGGTGATCTCGCCGATCGGCTTCTCCGACGACGGCCAGGCCTACAACATCAACGCCGACGTGGTGGCCGGCAAGATGGCCGAGATCCTGAAGGCCGAGAAGCTGGTGATGATGACCAACATCCCGGGCGTGATGGACAAGAAGGGCAATCTGCTGACCGACCTGTCGGCGCGCGAGATCGAGGAGCTGTTCGCCGACGGCACCATCTCGGGCGGCATGCTGCCGAAGATCTCGTCGGCGCTGGACGCCGCCAAGAGCGGCGTGAACTCGGTGCACATCATCGATGGCCGCATCGAACATTCGCTGCTGCTGGAAATCCTGACCGAACAGGCGTTCGGCACCATGATCCGCTCGCACTGACGTACCGCAACCAGGCGCCCGCGGCCGCTGTGGCGGCGCGGCGCCTTCCCCTCGTGCCTTCCCACGCCTCCCGCCGCTCCCCCCTCCGCCTGCGGCATCGGCCGGCCGGCAACAACGCCGGCGACACGGTCTGGCTGTTCGATCTCGACAACACGCTGCACGACGCCTCGCACGCGATCTTCCCGGCGATCAATGCCGCGATGACGGCCTACGTCGCGCGCGTGCTGGCCTGCGACGAGACCACCGCCAGCCGCGTGCGGGTCGACTACTGGAAGCGCTATGGCGCGACGCTGCTCGGCATGATCCGCCATCACGGCGTCGACCCGGCCGACTTCCTGCGCGCCGCGCACGAATTCCCCGATATCGCGCAGATGGTGCGCGTGCGCCGCGGCCTTGCGGCCCAGCTGCGCCGCCTGCCGGGCCGCAAGGTGCTGCTGACCAACGCGCCGCAGGACTATGCGCGCGCGGTGATGCGGGTGGCCGGCATCGAGCACTGCTTCGAGCGCGTGATCGCCATCGAGCAGATGTGGGTCCATGGCGATCTGCGGCCCAAGCCGGATCGGCGCATGCTGCGCCGCCTGCTGGCCCGGCTGCGGATCGCGCCCGGCCGTGCCGTGCTGGTCGAGGACACGGTCTCGCACCTGAAGCGCTATGCTGGCCTGGGGATACGCACCGCGTGGATCACCGGCTATCTGCGTTCGATGACGCCGAGCCGGCCGCATGACGTGCCCGCGGGCGCGGCCC
>NZ_JCBAJO010000074.1:0-19952 GCF_059772245.1 Cupriavidus sp. R6-3 | reverse complement strand
GACAGCCCGCCGGCGATGCCAAGCCCTGGCGCTACACCATCGACCGCGTCGCGCTGAAGCAGGCCCGCGTGGCGCTGCGCGACGAGGCGGCGTTCTCCGGCCCCGGCACGCTGGCGCTCGGTCCGATCGACGTGCAGGTCGACGGCTTGTCCGGCGACAGCGACAAGCCGGCCAAGCTCGACGCCACGCTGGTGGTCGCCGACGGCCAGACCATCGCGCACGAGGGCGCGCTGTCGCTGCGCGACGCCACGCTGGCCGGCACCCTGCGCGCCAATGGTCTGCGGCCGCAGACCTTCGCCGCCTGGTTCCCGGGCGAACTGCGCGTCCAGCTGGGGCAGTCGGCGGTCGATGCCGAGCTGAACTACCGGATGTCGTGGGCTGCGCCGGCCTTCACGCTGTCGCTGGACAATTCGCGCGTCGCCATGAGCGGCGTCCATGTCGCGCTGCGCGATCCGGCCACTGCGCCGCGGGCCGCCGCGCCCTCCGACGATGCCGTGGCGAAACGGCGCGAGCAGCGCGCGCGCCAGCGCGGCGACCTGGTCGGGGACAAGCTGCCGCTGCTCAGCGCCGACAAGCTGACGCTGGACGGCCTGCGCTTCGATCTGGCCGCGCAGTCGCTGCAGGTCGCGCAGATCGGCCTGAGCAACCCGCAATTCGCCGCCGTGCGCGATCAGCGCGGCGAGCTGGTCGAGGCCTCCCGCATCTGGGTGGCGCAGTCGCGCGCCGCCAGTGCGAAGGTGGCCCAATCCGCGGGCAAATCCGCTGCCCAATCCGCTGCTCCGCGCACGAACGCCGCCACGGCGCCCGCCAAACCGTGGCAGGTCGAGGTGGGCAGCGTGGCGATCGAGGGCGGCAAGCTGCGCCTGACCGACTACCAGCCGGCCGCCGCCAACGGCAACCGCCCCGTGGTCCACCAGCTGCGCGGCATCGACGTCAAGACCGGCGCCGTCCGCTGGCCGCTGCCCGCCACGCCGATCGCGCTGAAGGCCAAGGCCGAATCGGGCCGCCGCGGCGTGCTGTCGCTCGACGGTACCGTGCAGCCGACGCAGCCGGCGCTGCAGATGCGCGTCGATGCGCGGCAGTGGGACCTGACGCCGTTCCAGCCCTATCTGGCCGACCGCTTCAACGCGGCGCTGCGGGCCGGCAATGCCACCGTCAATGGCCGGCTCTCCGTCGCGGTGCCCACCGGCAAGCCGCTCGCCGCAACCTTCGCCGGCACCGCGCAGCTGAGCAATGTGCGCACGGTCGATCGCCTGAACGGCGAGGACTTCATCCGCTGGCGCTCGCTGGGCCTGAGCGGCATCGACTTCCAGATGGACGACAGCAAGGGGCCGTTGCGGCTGGCGCTGGGCCAGATCGCGCTGAACGACTTCTATGCGCGCGTGATCCTGAACGCGAACGGCCGGCTGAATCTGCAGGACGTGGTCTCGGGCGGCGCGCAGCAGGGCCAGCCGGCGCCGACCACCAGCCTGACGCAGGCCAATACCGCGCCGGCACCGGCCAGCGCGCCCGAGGCTGCGTCCGCATCGGCGACGGTGGCCGCCAGCCCCTCCGCGCCGGCGGCGGGCTCCACCAAGGGCACCGCGGCCGGTCCGCAGATCCGTATCGGCGGCATCAAGATCGACAAGGGCAACATCAACTTCTCCGACTTCTTCGTCAAGCCGAACTACACGGCCAACCTGACCGGCATGCACGGCTCGATCTCGAAGGTGTCGACCGGCGATCCGGCGCCCGCCGACCTGGTGCTCGAGGGCCGGCTCGACGACGATGCCCCGGTGACGATCAGCGGCAAGCTGAACCCGCTCGGCGAGCAGCTCTATCTCGATATCGCGGCCAAGGCGGCTGGCGTCGAGCTGACGCGCCTGACGCCGTATGCGACCAAGTACGCCGGCTATCCGATCACCAAGGGCAAGATGACGGTCGATGTTGCCTACAAGATCGAGAACGGCCATCTGAACGCCAGCAACCACCTGTTCCTGGACCAGCTGACGTTCGGCGACAAGGTCGACAGCCCCACCGCGACCAAGCTGCCGGTGCTGCTGGCGGTGTCGCTGCTGAAGGACCGCAATGGCGTGATCGACGTCAACCTGCCGGTATCGGGCTCGCTGTCGGACCCCGAGTTCAGCATCGGCGGCGTGATCGTGCGCGTGATCGTCAATCTGCTGACCAAGGCCATCACCTCGCCGTTTTCGCTGATCGCCTCGGCCTTCGGTGGCGGCGACGAGCTGGGCTACGTCGAGTTTGCCCCCGGTTCGGCGAACCTGACCGACGCGGGGCGCAAGAAGGTCGAGACGCTGGGCAAGGCGCTGAACGATCGGCCGGGCCTGCGGCTGGAGATCACCGGCCGCATCGACCCGGCCACCGACGCCGCCGGCGCGCGCCGCGCCTGGCTCGACGAACAGGTCGCCGAGCAGAAGCTGCGCGAACTGCGGCAGTCCGCGCGCGAGCAGCGCGCGACCGACGACGGGGACGACGAGCAGGGCGCCAAGGTCACGGTCAGCCCGCAGGAGTATCCGAAGTATCTGGAGGCGGTCTACCGGCGCTCGTCGATCAAGAAGCCGCGCAACCTGATCGGCATGGCCAAGTCGCTGCCGACCGCCGAGATGGAGGCGCTGCTGCTGCAGAACGCGCCGGTGACCGATGGAGGCCTGCGCCAGTTGGCCGAGCGCCGCGCGCTGGCGGTCAAGCAGGCGCTGGAGCGCGAGGGCAAGGTGCCCGAAGCGCGCCTGTTCCTGACCGCGCCGAAGCTCGATACCGAGGGCATCAAGGACAAGGGCTCGCCGAACCGCGTCGACTTCACGATCCGGCAGTAGTGGCGCCGGCGCGCCGGTGCACCAGCCGCACGTCGCGAATCACCATGCGGTCGCGCGGCAGCGCCGGCAGGCGGGCGAAGTCGAGCGCCAGGTCCTGTTCCGGCACGCTGTAGCGCAGCCCGCGCAGCAGGAACAGGACCGCCTGCTTCATCAGCGCCACGGTGATTCCCTCGCCGGGACAGCGATGATGATCGGCGGCCTGCGCGCCGCCCTGCGGGATGAAGCCGAACGGCGGGGGCGCGCGGGCCAGGAACCGTTCGGGCGCGAAGGCCTCGGGCTCGTCCCAGCTGCGCGGATCGCGGTTGGTGCCATACAGGTCCAGCATCACGCGCCGCCCGCGCGGAAAGCGGTAACCCTTCCATTCGAAGTCCTCGCGCACGCGCGCCACCACCGCCGGAAAGAACGGATACCAGCGGCGCACCTCCTGCACGAAGGCATCGAGATAAGCCGGGTCGCCTTGCTGCAAACGTTCCCGGCATGCCGGATGCAGGTGCAGCGCGTGCGCGACGAACACGATGAAGACCGAGACCGCCACGGTCGGCCGCAGCAGGTTCGCCAGTTCCACGGCGGCGATGCGCGGCGGCAACAGCTGGCCATCCGCATTGTGGTGCCACGCCACCGTATGCATTGGCGTGTGCTCGAGAAGCTCGAACTGCCCGGCGCGCGCCTGATCGATCAGCCGCGACAGCCAGGGCTCGACCCGGTCGCGCGCGCGCCGCGAGCGGAAATGCCCCAGCCCCGGCGCGGCCGCCTGGTCGAACAGCGCAGTCAGCTGCCGGCAACGCGGCTCGACCTCATGCTCGCGCAGCGGCACGCTGGCCCAGCTGCATACGGCCCGGGTCAGCAGCGGATGCAGCGCGTCGTACAGCGCCACCGGCTGGCCATCCGACCACGACCGGGCAGACAGCAGCCATTGCTGCGCGACCGCGTCGCACAACGAGGCGATGCGCTCGGGCGCGGTCGCATGCATGAACAGGGCCTTGCGCATCCGGTGCGCGTCGCCGTCGAGCGTCTGCACGCCGCCCTTGCCGAACAGCGTCGCGCGCAACGGCTCGGGCGCGGCACCGCCACGCTGGAACCGCTGCGGATCGTAGAACAGCGCCGCTGCCTCGGGCCCCGTCATGCACAGCGTGCGGCGCAGCAGCACGCGGGTTTCGAAGACATCGGATTGCAGGGCGCGGCAGCGTTTGGCGATGAAGCGATAGGGGTCGGCCAGCAAGGCCAGGCTATGGTCCCCGGGCGTGTCGCGTGGAATGGCGGGCATCGGCAATGCTCGGATCGGAGGCTTGATCGCCGATCCGCTGCAACCTGCATGCCAGCGCGGCGCGCTCGCGGCACCAGGTCGGGCGCAGCGCCGTTCGCGGCGCATCCGACCGGGCCTGGGATCGTGGCGCCGCAGCAAAAACGCGTATGATTCGCTCCGGATTGAATAAAGGAGCTTGTTTTGCAGCAGGAAACCGTCGCCTACAAGACTTGGGTGTGTCTGATTTGCGGTTGGGTCTACGACGAGGAGCAGGGCTGGCCGGATGATGGCATCGCGCCCGGCACGCGCTGGGAAGAGATTCCCGAGGATTGGCGCTGCCCGGAATGCGATGTGGCGAAGGCCGATTTCGCGATGATCGAGATCTGACGCAGCGCGTCGTTCATCGACGCGTGCGGGACTCGCGCGTTCGGCTCGCGCTCCAATGATGCGCCGCAAGGCGCTTGGTCAGCCGTGGTGCAGGCCGCGGTGCAGCCGCCCATGCGCGTTCGCGTGCGGCCGGCTATGTGGCCGATTGCGCGGCGTCGGCATGGCGCGCCGCCGCATCTGCCGGCAGCGGCGCCAGCGCATCCGCGCGGGCCGCATGCTGCGCCACAGCGCGCGTCCGACCGTCAACGTCAGCGCGGCAACGAGCAGGATGGCGATCCAGAACAGGGACATGTCAGCCTCCCTGCCGGTCGCGATGCATCGCACCGGCAAGTGCCGAGTCGGCGGTGGACCGGCTCGGACCCGTGGCCAGCTGGTCCGCTCAGATCAGCAGCGGGATCGCTTCGAGTACGGCCAGGCCCAGCAGCGCGCCGGCGATTGCGCCGAGCGTGCGGCAACTGATCTGCAGTGGCCGCGCTGCAACGGGCACCATGCCCATCACGATAATCCCAACCAGCGCCATCGGAATCAGGAACACGAGGTCGTGCATGTCCAGGGTCGGCATGGCGGTCTCCTTTCCTCTCTCTCTGTGGGGAATGCTGTTATGCCTGCAGTATAGGCAGCGGGGCGCACTATCCAAGCTCTTTGCCGCTCGGGGTTGACCCGAAGGCTGCGCGCCTTCCCGCCGATGGCCGCCGCGTGTCCTATGCTGTGCAAATGAACGGGACCCGGTCTCGTCACAGCATACGGAGGTGGCAATGGAACTTCACATGCATTCGCACCACTACGTGCGCCGCGTGCCGGACTGGAGCGCAGCCGCGGTGTCCGGCCTGGCCGCTGGCGCGCTGCTGCTGGTGCTCGAGCTGTTCTGGTCGACCATGATCGCGGGCACCAATCCGTGGCCCACCACGCGGATGATCGCGGCCATCGTGATGGGCCCCGACGTGCTGCAGAGCGGCATGTTCAGCGTGGCCACGGTCACCGCGGCCCTGGTGATCCACTTCGTGCTGGGCGCCGTGCTGGGCATGATCCTGGCGGCAATCATGGCGCCGTTCCAGCTCGATTCCAGCCTCGGCATGGCGTTGCTGGTCGGCGCGGTGTTCGGCCTGGTGATCTACGTGATCAACTTCTACGGCATGACGCGCTTCTTCCCGTGGTTTGCCGATGCGCGCGGCTGGCACACGCTGTTCGGCAACATCGTGTTCGGCATGTGCGCGGCAGCGGCGTACTGGAAGCTGGAAAGCAAGGACGTCACGCACTGAGGCGCGACGGCGAATGCGCGGCGGCCGGGGTTTGGCTCCGGCCGCCGTTTTTTTTATGGGCAGCTGTGCCGGGTCGGGCCCTGCTCATGCGTCGCCGGTGCGTGGCCTGTGCGTTGGCCTTGCGTCGCTCGTGCGTGCTTGTGCGTGCTTGTGCGTGGCTTGTGCGATGCGGCACGGCTCGCGCGCCGCATCGCCTTGAATCGACCGGATCGGATGCACTAGTCTTATCCTAGCTGCGTGACTTGGGCAGCCCTCGTGCCGGCGGCACAGAAGGAGGGGTCGACATGGCGCTCGCCATCGCACTCGTGGTCATGGTTGTCGCTTCGGTGCTCTTCCACTTCCTGAGCCCGTGGTGGGCGACGCCGCTCGCGTCCAACTGGAAGCAGATGGACGACACGCTCACCATCACGATCGTCATCACCGGCGCCTTCTTCATCGGCATCAACCTGTTCGTCGGCTACATGGTCTGGCGCTATCGCCATCGCGAAGGCAGCCAGGCGGCCTACCAGCCGGTCAATCACAAGCTCGAACTCTGGCTGATCGGCGGCACCACGCTGGGCATCATGGCGCTGCTGGCGCCGGGCCTGTTCGTCTATGCCGACTACGTGCGCCCACCGCGCGACGCGATGCTGGTCGAGGTGGTCGGCCAGCAGTGGTCGTGGGGCTTTCGCTTCCCCGGCGCGGGCGGGCAGTTCGGCACCACCGATCCGCGCTTCGTCGGCCCGGGCAATCCGCTCGGGCTCAACCCCGACGACCCCAACGGGCAGGACGACATCATCGTTGCCGGCCCCGAGCTGCATCTGCCGCTGGGGCGGCCCGTCAAGATCCTGGCGCGCTCCAAGGACGTGCTGCACGACTTCTATGTGCCGGAATTCCGCGCCCGCATGAACATGGTGCCCGGCATGGTGACCTCGTTCTGGTTCACGCCGACGCGCGCCGGCACCTTCGACGTGCTGTGCGCGCAGCTATGCGGCGTCGGCCATCACAACATGCGCGGCAAGGTCGTGGTCGACGAACCCGCCGCCTTCACCGCCTGGCTGCAGAA
This sequence comes from Cupriavidus sp. R6-3, assembly GCF_059772245.1. NCBI lineage: Bacteria > Pseudomonadati > Pseudomonadota > Betaproteobacteria > Burkholderiales > Burkholderiaceae > Cupriavidus > Cupriavidus sp. R6-3. The sequence continues at coordinate 13,205 of NZ_JCBAJO010000074.1, read as the reverse complement.
GCAGCAGACCTTCGTCGCGATGCGCGCGGGGCAGCCCGCGGCGGCGGCCACGGTTTCCACCCAGCCGAGCGGCACACGCGGCCCCGGCCCGGCGGCGACCGATCTCGCCGAACAGGGCAGGGCGCTGGCGCAGAGCAAGGGCTGCGTCGCGTGCCACAGCGTGGACGGTTCGCCCAGCGTCGGGCCGACCTGGAAGGGCCTGTACGGACATACGTCGACGTTCACCGACGGCAGCAGCGCCAAGGTCGACGACGACTATCTGCGCACCGAGATCCGCGAGCCGCAGCAGCGCGTGGTCAAGGGCTTCGCGCCGATCATGCCGAAGATGCCGCTCAGCGACGACGAGGTCAACGCGCTGATTGCCTTCATCCGGTCCACCGCGGGGCCGCCGCGCGAGGCGGCCGGGAAGTAGCGAAAAGCCCGGGCGTTGCGCCGCGGAACCCGCAGCCGAACCACCAGCGAAGCCGCAGCGGAACCGCAGCACAACGCCGGCGCGCCGAAGCGCTAGAGAGTACAGAGGCAGCGCCGCGTCCGAGCCGGACGCGGCCCGCCACGACAGGTCACCGACCGCAGGAGAGATCACCATGGCCTACGCCGACGATGCCGTCCACCACGGGCCCACCAGCTTCTGGACGCGTTATGTCTGGAGCCAGGACCACAAGGTGATTGCGGTGCAGTACACGATCGTCGCCATCGTGGTGGGCCTGGTCGGCGTCGTGCTGTCGAACCTGATGCGGATGCAGCTCGGCTTTCCGGGCCGCTTCGACTTCATCGACGCCAACGCCTATTACCAGTACGTGACCATGCACGGCATGATCATGGTGATCTACCTGCTGACCGCGCTGTTTCTCGGCGGCTTCGGCAATTACCTGATCCCGCTGATGGTCGGCGCGCGCGACATGGTATTCCCCTTCCTCAACATGCTGAGCTTCTGGGTCTACCTGCTGTCGGTGATCGTGCTGCTGGCCAGCTTCTTCGTGCCGGGCGGACCGACCGGCGCGGGCTGGACGCTGTACCCGCCGCAAGCGATCCTGGCCGGCACGCCCGGCCACGAGTGGGGCATCATCCTGATGCTGGTTTCGCTGCTGATCTTCATCGTCGCGGCCACCATGGGCGGCCTGAACTACGTGACCACGGTGCTGCAGGCGCGCACCGAGGGCATGACGCTGATGCGGATGCCGCTCGCGGTCTGGGGCATCTTCATGGCGACGATCCTCGCGCTGCTGGCGTTCCCCGCGCTGTTCGTCTCCGGCGTGATGATGCTGCTCGACAAGACCATCGGCACCAGCTTCTTCATGCCGTCGATGGTGTCGATGGGGCAGCAGCTCGACTACAAGGGCGGCAGTCCGCTGCTGTTCCAGCACCTGTTCTGGTTCTTCGGCCATCCCGAGGTCTATATCGTCGCGCTGCCGGCCTTCGGCATCGTGTCGGACCTGATCAGCGTGCACGCGCGCAAGAGCATCTTCGGCTATCGCACGATGGTGTGGGCCATCCTGGCGATCGGCGTGCTGTCGGTGGTGGTGTGGGCCCACCACATGTTCGTCAGCGGCATGAACCCGTACTTCGGCTTCTTCTTCGCCACCACCACGCTGATCATCGCGATTCCGACCGCGATCAAGGTCTACAACTGGGTGCTGACGCTGTGGCGCGGCGACATCCATTTCTCGGTGCCGATGCTGTTCGCGATCGGCTTCATCAGCACCTTCCTGATCGGCGGGCTGACCGGGCTCTTCCTCGGCAACGTCAGCGTCGACATCCCGCTGTCCAACACCTACTTCGTGGTCGCCCACTTCCATATGGTGATGGGCGTGTCGCCGATCCTCGTGGTGTTCGGCGGCCTCTATCACTGGTATCCGAAGGTCACCGGCCGGATGCTGAACGACACGCTGGGCCGCGTGCATTTCTGGGTGACCTTCGTCGGCACCTACGCGATCTTCTTCCCGATGCATTACCTCGGCATCCTCGGCATGCCGCGCCGCTACTACGCCTTCGAGAACTACGCCTTCATCCCCGAATCGGCGCATGTGCTGAACGCCTATATCTCGGTGGCCGCCTTCGTCGTCGCGGCGGCGCAATTGCTGTTCGTCGCCAATCTGATCTGGAGCGCGCGCCGCGGCGAGCCGGCCGGCGCCAATCCTTGGCGCGCCGCGTCGCTCGAATGGCAGACGCCCCATACGCCGCCGGAACACGGCAACTGGGGCCCGCATCTGCCGGTGGTGTATCGCTGGGCCTATGCCTATAGCGTGCCCGGCGCGCGCGAGGACTTCATCGCGCAGAACGCACCGCCCGAAGCCGGCGGCGCCGAACCCGAACCGCATGCCAGCCAGGGAGCCGTCGCATGAATACCGGAGCACTGTACCGAGTCGCGCGCGGCGACGATGGCCCGGCCCCGCGCGGCGGCGACGCGATGCGTCAGCACGCCTCGGGTTCGACGCCCGGCAGCGTCGCGCTGTGGGTCTTCATGGGCGTGATCACCTCGCTGTTCTCGCTGTTCGTGGTCGCGTTCGGCCTGCGCATGGACTCGGCGGACTGGCATCCGATCGCGCTGCCGTGGCAGGTGTGGCTGTCCACGGCGCTGCTGGTCGCCGGCAGCGTGGCGATGTGGCGGGCGGCTCGTGCCGCGCAGGCCGGCGATCCGTCGAACGCGCGGCGCATGCTGATGCTGGGCGGGGCCGGCGCGCTCGCCTTCGTCGCCAGCCAGCTGTGGGCGTGGCAGGCGCTCGGCGCAGCGGACATCCTGCCCGCCAACAATCCGGCCGGCAGCTTCTTCTACATGCTGACCGGGATGCATGGCCTGCATATGGTCGGCGGCCTCGTGGCGTGGCTCGCCGCGTGGCAGGGCGTGCCCGCGGGCGCCGCCTTGCGCGTACGGCTGCTGGCGCGCTACTGGCACTTCATGCTGGCGGTCTGGCTGGTGCTGCTGGCCGCGCTCGGCTGGCTGACCCCGGAAATCGTGCGCTACATCTGCGGCACCGCCTGATCGCGAGATCGGCGCGGGCAGGCAAGCGAAGGAGGCGATATGGCGACCCAACTGCACCCCGGCGATGGCGTGGCCCACACCGCGGCCCACACCCCGACCATGCACGGCGGCTGGCGCGGCATGCTGGCCGACTGGGGTTCGGACCGGCATGCCTTCCAGGTGTCGTGGGGCAAGGCCATGATGTGGATCTTCCTGTTGTCCGACACCTTCGTCTTCAGCTGCTTCCTGATCAGCTACATGACGGTGCGGATGACGACCACGGTGCCGTGGCCCAATCCGAGCGAGGTGTTCGCGCTGACGATCGGCGGCGAATCAATTCCGCTGATCCTGATCGCGATCATGACGTTCGTGCTGATCACCAGCAGCGGCACCATGGCGATGGCGGTCAACTTCGCCTATCGGCGTGATCGCGCCCGCTGCGCGATGCTGATGCTTGCCACCGCCGCGCTGGGCGCCACCTTCGTCGGCATGCAGGCGTTCGAATGGACCAAGCTGATCGAGGAAGGCGTGCGCCCCTGGGGCAATCCGATGGGCGCGGCGCAGTTCGGCTCGTCGTTCTTCATGATCACCGGCTTCCACGGCCTGCACGTGTCGTGCGGCGTCATCTATCTGCTGGTGGTCGCCACGCGCGTGCTGCGCGGCCGCTACGAGCGCACCGGCAACTACCAGATCGTCGAGATCGCGGGCCTGTACTGGCACTTCGTCGACCTGGTATGGGTGTTCATCTTCGCGTTCTTCTACCTGTGGTGAGGTCCGCCATGTCCGAACCCATCCTGCACGATTCCCCGATGCCGTCGCACGGCGGCGCGCCGGCCGCCGACTCGGGACACGGCGCCAGCGGCCAGGCCCATCCGATCGGCCTCTACCTGAAGATCTGGGGGCTGCTGTTCGTGCTGTCGGCGATGTCGTACGCGGTCGACTACTTCCACCTGCAGGGCGCGCTGCGCTGGACGCTGATCCTGATCTTCATGATCGCCAAGGCCGGCCTGATCGTCGCCGTGTTCATGCACATGGCATGGGAGCGGCTGGCGCTGGTCTACGCGATCCTGCTGCCGCCGCTGTGCCTGCTGGTGCTGGTCTGGCTGATGGCGGTCGAGGCGGACTATACGTTCCTGATGCGGGGCGAGTTCTTCCGTTAGCCGCCCGTTAGCCGTCGCTAGCCGTCGCTAGCCGTCCGTTCGCCCCGCTAGTCCCCGCTAGTCCCCGCTAGTCCCGCTAGCCCTCGCTAGCCGCGCCGTAACGAATTCAGGGAAGCGGTCAGACCGTTTCCGTCTCCCCCGCCGGCTTCAACGCGTCCTCGGCCGGCGTCCCCATGCTGGTGTCCGGCGCCTGCCCGACGACTTCGCAGGCTGTCGGCGCGACCGGCAGCATCTGGCTGGCGCGCCAGTTGCCGAAGCGGTAATAGGCCGCCGCCAGCGTGATCGACACCACCGAGCCGAGCGGGAAGCTCCACCAGACCGCGTCCGCGCCCATCGTGCGGCCGAGCCACCAGGCGAACGGCAGGCGCACCACCCACATCGAGACGAACAGCACGGCCAGCGGCGCCATCACCGCGCCGGTCGCGCGGACGGTGCCGAACAGCACGATGGTGAAGCCGAACAGGATGAACGACCACAGCACGATCGCGTTGATGTGCTGGGCGATCTCGATCGCGCCACCATCGTCCGGCAGGAACAGGCCCAGCGAATGCCGGTTGAACAGGTAGACCAGGCCGACCAGCGCCCCTGTCATCGCCAGATTGAAGGCCAGGCCCATGCCGGTAATGCGGCCGACGCGGTCCCAGCGGCCTGCGCCAACGTTCTGCGCGACCATCGACGAGACGCTGGCGCCCACCGCCAGCGCCGGCATCTGGACGTAGGTCCACAGCTGCGAGGCGACGCCATACGCCGCCGCGGTCTGCGAGCCGTACTGGTTGACCAGCGCCATCATCACGATCGCGGACGACGAGATCACCACCATCTGCAGGCCCATCGGCAGCCCCTTGGCTACCAGCGAGCGCAGGATGCCGAGGTCCGGCCGCAGGTAGCGCAACTGATCGCGATGCAGCGTCAGGAAATGCTTGCGGCGATAGAGCAGCCACATCATCGCGGCCAGGCTGACCAGCTGCGCGATCAGCGTGGCCAGCGCGGAGCCGGCGATGTCCATGCGCGGGATTGGCCCGAGGCCGAAGATCAGCAGCGGGTTCAGCGCGACGTCCAGCACCACCGACAGCAGCATGAAGTAGAACGGCGTGCGCGAGTCACCGGCCCCGCGCAGGGTCATCATCACGAAGTTGTAGAAGTACATGAAGGGCAGCGCGAGGAAGATGATCCGCAGATAGCGGATCGCCAGCGGCCGCGCATCCTCGGGCGTGCCCATTGCGCTCAGGATGTCCGGCGTGAACAGGTAGCCCAACGCCGCGGCGATGACCGACAGCAGCACGAAGAACGTGGTGCTGGTGCCCACCACGCGCCGCGCCTCGTCGAGATCGCGCGCGCCGACGGCCTGCCCGATCATGATGGTGTTGGCCATGCTGATGCCGAACACCACGCCGAGCAGGAAGAACAGCACGATATTGGCGTTCGACGTCGCCGTCAGCGCCGCCTCGCCGAGATAGTGGCCGACCCAGATCGAATTGATCGACGCATTGAGCGATTGCAGGATGTTGCTGCCGAGCACCGGCAGCGAGAACAGCAGCAGGGTGCGGCCGATCGGGCCGGTAACGAGTCTGGCGTCGGGCTTCATTGTTATTGGTCGGTGAGCCGCAGGGGCGGGAGCCGGGGAGCGAGTTCGTATAGTATTCCAGGCGACCGACACCCCGCCCTCCATGATCCAGCCCACCCCCTCCGCAAGCGCCGCGCCCGTATGGTTGAAGGTCGGGCCGGCGCTGTTCCTGCTGCTGTGGTCGAGCGGCTTCGTCTTCCTCAAGCTCGGTCTCGCCTACGCCGATCCGCTGACCTTCCTCGCGCTGCGTTACGCCTGCGTGATTGCGCTGCTGATCCTGCCGTGGCTGTGGCTGCGGCCAGCCCTGCCCGCCACGCCGGCGGCATGGGGCCATCTGGCGATGGTGGGCCTGCTGATGCAGGCGGGGTATTTCTCGTTCACCTATCTGAGCCTGAAATACGGACTGTCGTCGGGCGCGGTGGCGCTGATCACCTCGCAGCAGCCGATCCTCGTCGGCCTGCTCGCGCCCGCCATTGCCGGCGAACGGGTCGGTCGGGTGCGCTGGATCGGACTGCTGCTTGGCGCGAGCGGCGCCGCGATGGTGATTGTCGCGACCTCGTCGATCGACCTGTCCTCGCGGCTGGCGCTGCTGTTCGCGGTGCTGGCCCTTCTGGTGATGACCGCCGGCACGCTGTGGGAGAAGCGCTTCGGCCGGGACACCCATCCGCTGACGGCCAATCTGGTGCAATACGGGGTCGGGCTTGCGGTGACCGCGCCGCTGGCGTGGTGGCTGGAGGCGATGCACGTGCAATGGACCCCGGGACTGGTCGGCTCGCTGACCTATCTGGTCGTCGCCAATTCGATCGTCGCGATGACGCTGCTGCTGGCGATGGTCCGCCACGGCGAGGCATCGCGCGTGTCGGCGCTGTTCTTCCTGGTGCCGCCCACTACCGCGCTGATCGCCTGGGCCGTGCTGGGCGAAACCGTGCCGCTGGCGGCGTGGCCTGGCATGGCGATTGCCGCTGCCGGACTGTATCTGGTGATGCGGCGGCCGACCTAGCGCCCCGTGCCCACTGCAAGGAGTCGTCCTTTGTCGAAACCATCGATGCGTACGGTCCTGCCGCTGGCCACCATCACCGCGGCCAGCATGCTGACGATGGATCTATACCTGCCAGCCGTGCCGACGATGCAGCTCGATCTCGGCATCACGGTGGCGCAAGGACAGCTGACCATCGCGATCTTCCTGCTCGGCCTGGCCGCTTCGCAATTGGTCTGGGGCGAGCTGCTGCACAGGATCGGCCCAAGGCGCTGCGTGCAGACGGGCCTGCTGGCCCTGATCCTGACCAGCTTCGGATGCGTGCTCGCGCCCGATCTGACGATGCTGCTGGGCCTGCGCCTGGTGCAGGGCATCGCGGCGGGCGCGGCGACCGTGGTGGTGCCGACCGTCGTGCGCGCGACACTGCCGGAGCAGGACGGCGTGCGCGGCATCGCGGCGATCGCGATGATCGAAGCGATCGTTCCCGCAGCGGGGCCCGTGCTGGGTACCGCGCTGCTGCTGATCGCGGACTGGCGCACGACCTTTGCGATCATCGGCGTCATCGCCCTGGCGTCCGCGCCCTTCGCGCTGCGGGCCACGCCCGTCGCGCTGCCGTCGCAGGGGGACGCGGACGGGGATGAGGGCGGGGGCGAGGGCGGAAGGGTCGGCTATCGCGCGCTGCTGCGCAACTGGCATTTCGTCGGACTGGCGCTGGCGCATGCGCTGTCGTTCGGCGCGCTGATCACCTTCGTCGCGAGCGCGCCGCAGGTGCTTCCGGCATTGGCCAACACCGGCCAGAGCGGCTTCGCGCTGGCGCAGGTCTGCGGCGTGGCGGGCTTCATCGTGGCGGCGAGCCAGGCCGGCCGGATCAGCAACCGGCTGGGCCCGCGCCATGCCATCCAGCTTGGCGCGCTGCTGCACGGGCTGCTGTGCGCCGCGCTGCTGGCGGCATGGTGGGACGACCGGCTTTCCTATCCGTGGCTGCTGGCCTTCTGGACGGCGTTCTGCGCGGTGCTGGGCATACGCGGCCCGACCGCGTTCAGCGAGGCGCTGTCGGTGCCGACCGCGCAGCTCGGGCGCGCGTCGGCGTTGATGGTGCTGGCGTTGCTGGCGGTGGGCGCGCTGGCGACACAGGCCACGGCACCGTTCCTGCCCGGCGGCCAACTCGGTGCCGTGGCCCTGTCGATGAGCCTGCTCTGTTGGGCGAGCTGCGCGCTGGTCGCCCGTTATCCCGACAAGCAGGCCAGCGTTCGCGCCCGACAGCGGCCGGAACAGGAGCAGGCCAGGCTCTGAGGATGGCGCGTCCCTGCCGCCCATGGAAGCGGGCTCGCTAAACAGCCGGCAATTCGATTTCGAGCGCGACGCCGTCGCGCCCCGGATCGGCGCCGCCTTCCAGCCGTCCGTCCACGATCCGCACCGCGTGCACCCAGCCGATCGTGTAGTTGTACGGGTTGCGGATCACCTGATAGCCGTCCTGCTCCAACTCGCGGGTGATATAGCGCGGGATGCGATTGCAGACGTCGATCGCGTTGCTGGTCGACGAGAAGCGCGGCGCGGACACGGCGGCCTGCATCGGCATGTCGAAGTCGACCACATTGACGATGCTCTGCAGCACGCCCATCGCGATCTGCGTGCCGCCCGGCGCGCCGAGCACGATCTCGGGCCGGTCGTCCTTGAAGACGATGGTCGGGCACGACGAGGTGAAACGGCGCTTGCCCGGCGCGATGCTGCCGGCGCGTCCCGGCCGCGGATCGAACACGCCCATGCAGCCGTTGTACATGAAGCCCAGGCCCGGCGTGATCACGCCAGACGGCATCGCGAGCGAGTGCGTCAACGCGACGCAATTGCCTTCGCCATCCACCACCGACAGATGCGTGGTGTCGCGCGGCACCGCGTGGCCCGGATTGACGCGCGGCACTTCGGCGCGCTGCCCATCGCGGATGCGCTGCGCGACCTCGCGGGCGTAATCGGGCGACAGCAGCCGGTCCAGCGGCACGTCGACGAAGGCGGGATCGCCGATGAAGCGGTCCTTGTCGCAGGTGGCCTGCTTCATCGCCTCGCAGACCACGCGGATATAGTCGGGGCTGTTGTGCCGCATTGCGCGCAGATCGAACTGCTCGAGGATCGCCAGCATCTGCAGCAGCATCGCGCCGCCGCCGGGCGGCCGGTTGGTGGTGACGCGGCGGTCGCGGTAGCCGCCGACCAGCGGCGCGGTGCGCACGGCCTGGTAGCCGGCGAGGTCCTCGCGCGACAGCAGCGCGCCGTGTTCGCGCATGTCGGCAACGATCTGATCGGCGATCTCGCCCAGATAGAACGCGTCGACGCCGCCGGATGCGATCCGCTCCAGCGTGTCGGCATAGTCGCGGTTCTTCAGCGGGGTGCCGATCGTATGCGGCGAACCGTCGGGGCGGCAATACAGTTGCCGCCCGCTCTCGCTGAAGGCCAGGCGCTCGCGGTTGCTGGCGCGGCCCAGCGTCGCCTCGTCGATCCAGAACGCATACATGCCGGGGCGCACGAAGTAGCCGTCGCGCGCCCACTGGATCGCCGGCTGCACCACCTCTTTCCACGGCAGCCGGCCGTGGCTGCGATGCAGCGCCTCCAGGCCGCGCAGCGTGCCCGGCGTGGCGATCGACTGATAGCCGATGTCGTTGAGGCGGTCCTTGATGAAGAAGCCGAAGCCGTCGCGCGCTTCGCCTTCCAGCAGGTCGGCCCACATTTCGGGGCGCGCGGCGGCCGGCGCGGTGGCATGGAAGTCGATGTATTCGTGCGCGCCGCTGCCGGGCACGCTGCCGGACATATAGACCGCGGCGGTGCCGAAGCCCGCGATGCCGCACATCAGCGGATCGACCACGGTTTGCGCCAGGGCGCAGGCGACCGCGGCATCGGCCGCATTGCCGCCCGCGCGCAGGATCTCGATGCCGGACTCCGCCGCTTCCGGCTGCGGGCAGGACACCATTCCACTACGGGTCATTGCTTGTCTCGATAGGTTGGCGCCGGGGAGCGCCAGCGGCGATGCCGATGGCGCATGCCGGCGCGGGATCGTGGTGATGACTGGATGGGCGGGACCCTGGACTTACTTCGCGCTCAGGTCCAGATCGCCGATCGCGCCCTGCCACTTGGCGGTATCGCGCACGGTCAGTTCCATCAGCTGGTCGGACGGGCCCGGCATCGGCAGCACCTGCATCGACTTGAGCTTGTCGACCACGGCCGGCTCGGCCAGGAAGGTCTGCGTGGCGGCATGCAGGCGCGCGATGACGTTGGCCGGCGTGCCGGCCTTCGCCGCGATGCCGCTCCAGCCGATGTTCTCGAAGCCCTTCAGGCCCAGTTCGGCGGCGGTCGGCACGTCGGGAAGCTCGGGCACGCGCTTCGAGGCGAACAGCATCAGCGGCACCAGCTTGCCGGCCTTGATCTGCGGGAGCGCGGTGCTCAGCACCGGCGCCATGACCTGCGTCGCGCCGGAGACAGTCGACACCACGCCATCCGGCTCGCCGCGATACGGCACGTGCAGCAGGCGGATGCCCTGCTGCTTTTGCATCAGCTCGACCACCAGATGGGTCGAATTGCCGTTGCCGGACGAGGCGAAGCTGATGCTGCCGGGCTTGGCCCTGGCGGCGTCGACCAGCTCGCGATAGTTGCGCAGGCCGGATTGCGGATTGGCGACCAGCACGAAGGGCACGGTGGCCAGCATCGACACCGGCGCGAAATCGGATTCGGGCTTGTAGGCCAGCGGCGCGTAGACGAACTTGTTCAGCACCATCTGCGAGACGCCCGCCAGGAACAGCGTGCAGCCGTCGGCCGGCTGGCTCAGCACGTACTTGGCCGCGATGATGCCGCCCGCGCCGGCCCGGTTCTCGACCACGATCGGCGTTTGCAGCGTCTTGCCGACGCGCTCGGCCCACATACGGGCCAGGGTGTCCGTGCTGCCACCGGCCTGCTGCGAGACGACCATCCGGATCGGGCGCGACGACGCGCCAGGCTCACCGCAGCCGTAGCTCGGTGCGGCCACGCCGAAGGCGAGCGCAAGGGGAACAGCGAAGTGGAAAAGGGAAGTTTTTCTCATAGGTGGTGGCAGTGTCCAGGTCCGTCGAATTCCAGGTCTGGTGCCTGGATGCCGGGAAATTATTGGCCCCAACCGCAAACTCACCTAGTGAATTGTTTCGAACCATCTATTAGTATTCGCTCATGGATCCATCCGACCACAGCATCGCCTGGGCGCGCCGACTGCGGGTGCGGCACCTCGAGTCCTTCCTGATTCTTCACGATGCGGGCACGCTGTCGGCCGCCGCGACGCGGCTGCATATGACGCAGTCCGCGGTGTCGCACTGGCTCAGCGAAATGGAGGAACTGGCCGGCGTCAGGCTGGCGATCCGCGGCCGGCGCCTGCAGCTGACGCCGGCCGGCGAGGCGGTGCGCCGGCTGGCCGTGCGCGTGCTCGGCGAGGTATCGCGCGCCCACGACGAACTCGGCGCCATTGCCAAGGGCGCGGTCGCGCGCCTGCATGTGGGCAGCGTGCTGGCCGGCGTCGCGCACCTGATTCCCTGGGCCATCGTCGCATTCCAGCGGGTCCAGCCCAATGTCTCGATCCAGGTCACGGAAGGCGCGTTCAATACGCTGCTCGAGCGCCTGGAGACACGCGAATTCGATCTGGTGGTCGGCTCGATCGATGCGCGCGCCTATGGTCCGCATCTGGCGCACGAGGTGCTGTTCGAAGATGCGATGGCGGTGGTGGTGGGCCCGCACCATCCGCTGGCACAGGCAAAACGGCTGCGTTGGGGGCAGCTGTTCTCGTATCCGTGGGCGATGCCGCAGCGCGAGACGCTGATGCGCACGCGGCTCGATACCGTGCTGCTCGAGCACGGCGCCGCCGGCCTGCGGCCGGCGGTCGAGACAGGTTCCATCGTCACGATGCAGGCGGTGCTGCGGGAAACCAACTATATCGGCGTCTGTTCGGCCGCGATGGCCGAGCACCTGGCCGCGCTGGGGCTGCTGCATATCCTGCCGCTGGGCGACCGGGAATCGTTCGGTCCGGTCGGGGCGGTATGGCGCAAGGGCGGCGACGACGAGGTGTTGCACGCCTTCATGCAGGCGTTGCGGGACGAGGCGGGCCGGATCCGTGCCGCCGAGCCGGGGGCGGCCGCGCGGTAACGCACCGCCCCTCGCTCCCTCGCAGCACGGCGGCAAGGCTTACGCCGTCAGCGCGGCACGCGGATATTGTTCCTGACCTCGTCCACGCCCATCACTTCCTCGGCGATATCCTCGACGCGGTACTTGGCGCGGCGGTCCGATACGGTACCGCTCAGCGTGACGATGCCCGAGCCGACCTCCACGGTGACCTCGGACACGTCGAGGTCGCGCGCCTCGGCCAGGCGCTCGCAGACCTCGTCGCAGATGCGCTCGTCGGTGCGGCGATAGCCCTTGGGCAGGGTGCGGGCGCGCCGTGGGGCCGTACTGCCGCGCATGCCCGCGCCGCCGCTCGCGCCGCGTTCGCCGAATTCGTTGAAGCCGACGCTGCCGCCGCCGGAGCCCATCGCCCCGGTGTCGCCGCGCCGATAGTGGTAGGCGTCACGCATGCCGCGCGAGCCGCCATAGCCGCGATGGCGCCAGGTCTCCGCGACCTCGCCGGTGCGTGGGTCCTCGGGGAACCACTCCATGCCGCCGGTCACGGTGCCGCGTCCGCGGCGGTCCTCGCCGGTTTCCCGGGGCCACATCTGGCGCGTACCGCTGGTGTCTCGATTCCCGGTGTTCCTGTTGCCGGTGTCTCTGTTGCCGTTCATTTCGGTCTCCTTCGATCAGGGACGTAATGGGCAATGGCCGCAAAATCCGTACCGCCGAAGTACGGTGCCACCGCGGTCGCGTGACATGGTCCGGGCACGGACGGTGCAAACTTTGCCGGGATGGCTTGTAAATAAGGCGCGTAGCAAGGCTTGCAACAAAGTTCGCAACATGGCTCGCAACAAGGCTTGCCAACGAATCGCGGCCGCCCGGCCTTCAGAGCAGCTTGTCCGGCGTGATCGGCAGGTCGCGTATCCGTTTGCCGGTCGCATGGAACACCGCATTGGCGATCGCCGCGCCGGCGCCGACGATACCGATCTCGCCGATGCCCTTGGCGCCGAGCGCATTGATATGTGGGTCGAATTCGTCCACGACCATGACCTCGATCTGGCCCACATCGGCGTTCACCGGCACGTGGTATTCCGCCAGATTGCCGTTGGCGATGCGCCCGCTGCGCGGGTCGAGCAGCGATTCCTCGTGCAGCGCCAGGCCGATGCCCCAGACCATGCCGCCCATCAGCTGGCTGTGGCCGGTCTTGCGGTTCAGCAGCCGGCCGACGCCGAAGCTGCCGAGCATCCGTTGCACGCGCACCTCGCCGAGATCGGGATCGACATGGACCTCGGCGAAGGTCGCGCCGAACGAATGCATCGAATGGCGCTGCGCTGCGTCGCCCGGGTCGGCCGTGCGGGTCGCCTCGATGCGCTGTCCGCCATTGCGCGCCATCGTCGCCGCGACGGACTCGCGGCAAGCGGGATCGGACGCGCGCGACAGCCA